>JAEDGN010000008.1 GCA_016297495.1 Coprococcus sp. | reverse complement strand
CCACTGATCCGGAAGGGTCTCTACCTGAGGTGTATGTAAGCACTGCTGGAAGAAAGCGTCTGCAGACTCAGCATCGGCGATGGAATGATAATAGGACTCGCCGCCATGGCCATCCTGACAGGTAGCCAGCATGATGATAACGCCGCCATCCTTAACTGTAGCTTCAGCTGCGCTCATGCCCTTTGGACACTGATAAGCATTCTGATCAAGAGGATAACCGCCGTTGGTTGTAATAACGATATCAGCCGGAGCCGGAGCAACCTTGCAGTAACCGGACAGGAAATCTACACCCTTGCGGTGAGCTGAAATATGATTACCTGCATATGCAGCAACGGTTTTCTTGTCTTCGTCGATAACAACGTTGCAGATAAATGCAAGCTTAGCCATGTTGGCTGCAGCAACCATGTCTTCATGGATCGGGTTCTTGTCAAGGATACCTGTACGAGCGTATGGGCTTGCGATGAACTCGCCGCAGTGGTTGCCCATAACTGTAACTGCATCACAGATACCAGGAAGGACGCTCTTACGTCCGCCGGAGAAGCCAGCGAAGAAATGAGCTTCAATAAAGCCTTCAGCAATCAGAAGAGATGCATTGTAGGCAACCTTGTCAATGATACAGTCAGGACCGGATGGAAGCTGACCAACCTTCGTATTCTTGGAAGGATCATGTGCATCATGAACAACGATATTGTCCTTGAATTCTTCGTAAAGAGCATCTCCCAGTTTGTTCTTCAGCTCGTCGATAGTCGTCGGACGATGGAAGCCTGTAGCAACAAGAAGAGTGATCTTGATGTCAGGATTGCCCTGTCTGAGCTCTGCGATCATATGCGGAAGAATATCCTGGCTAGGAACAGGACGGGTATGGTCACTGATAATGATCGTACAGTCCGGTTTGCCTTTGGCAAGCTCATACAGTCTTGGGCTGTCAATCGGATGTTCCATTGCTTCTTTAACAATCTCGTAGCCGCTCTTGTCGCTCTTGAGCTCATCTACGTGGGATGTTAAGACAGGTGTATTGTCCGGAACTTCCAGATCAAATGTTGTCTGTCCATAGAGAAAGCTAACTGTTTTCATACGTTCCACCTCATTAATACTTAAAAATAGTGAATCCGGCCGGCGGCTGCGTATATGGGATTGCACCCGGAGGCAGGATGTTCATTAAACTTCTATCTTATTCTAGCACACTCTTATGCCTTAGGCAAGGAAATTATGCAAATTTTCTAAATTGTATTAGAAAAAAATAAACTTTATTGTTAATTGTGTGACGCGTGAAAGTGCGGTAAAAAATGAACGATAGACAAAGAAGTTAAGAAATACTTATAATTCGACGTGATAATGTGTAAAATACTGAATACAAATACAAAAGAACTGGATGCTGTATACAGTGTGCTGTTAAGCACGTAACAGGTTTGCTGTATACAAATGCATTTGCCTAAAGCGATTGGTTTATGCTATAATAAAAAGAATGAACTATATAATAATACAGATTATTGCGGAATATGTTTTGTATATAAGCGGGACATGAATGATTTGAGAAAGGATGATCTTATGAATATTACAGTCATCGGATGTGGAAGATGGGGGTCATTTATTGCCTGGTATCTGAACAGAACAGGTCATCGGGTGACCCTGTATGGAAGGGATACGTCCAGGCATATGAAGCAGTTTATGGAGACGGGCAGTAACGGATTGATTACATTACCGTCTTCGGTGTGGTTGTCTACATCATTGGAACATATTGATGATTCGGAGATCATTGTTATTTCGGTTGCTTCGCAGAGCCTGGACGGACTAATGAAGCAATTAGAAAGGTATGAGCTTCATAATAAAATATTTGTCCTCTGTATGAAGGGGATAGAAATTGGAACAGGCAGAAGGCTGTCCCAGATTGCGGAGGAACATCTCGATGATTCTGATCGTGTGGCTGTCTGGCTGGGACCGGGGCATGTTCAGGAGTTTTATCAGGGGATTCCGAATTGCATGGTCATCGACAGCTGTGATGAAGAAGTTAAGGAGAAACTTTTGGAAGAATTCTCAAGCGATCTGATCCGGTTTTATTATGGACAGGATATGATTGGCAATGAGATTGGTGCTGCTGCCAAAAATGTGATAGGTATTGCAGCAGGAATGCTGGATGGTTTTTCGCTGACCACGTTAAAGGGGGCTCTTATGTCAAGGGGAACACGGGAGATTGCCCGACTGATCAAGGCTATGGGAGGCAACGAATTGTCAGCCTATGGCTTATGTCATCTGGGAGATTATGAGGCAACAGTTTTTTCGAAGTTCAGTCATAACAGGCAGTTTGGAGAATCCTTTGTAAAGGGGAAGTCCTTTGATGATCTGGCAGAAGGCTATTATACGGTAAAGGCTTTGGTTGAACTTGCACGGCAGTATGAAGTGGAACTTCCGATTTGTCAGGTGATTTACGATATTCTTTATTGTAGTGCGGATCCAAAGGATTCGCTTCACAGACTTTTTTCAAGAAGTCTGAAAAACGAATTTTAATATTTGAATGTTTATTTAAAGAGGTGTTATTGTGATTCATACGATCAGAGACTTAATAAGAGATAAAAGTGTATTGATCCTTGGATATGGACGGGAAGGAAGATCCAGCTGGCAGCGGATCCGCCAGGCCGGAGGCTACAGCCGCGTTGCAGTAGCTGATATGAATCAGGTCCGGTTGGAGGACGGGCATCCGGCGGAACTGATCTGTGGTCCGGATTATCAGGCATGCCTGGATGATTTTGATGTTGTTTTTAAAAGTCCGGGAATTGTTCTGGAGAGAGATATCCATACATACAGATGCGAGATCGTTTCTGAGACGGAATTGTTTTTCAGAAGATATGGCAGTCAGTGTATTGGTATAACGGGAACCAAGGGTAAGAGTACGACAACAACACTGATCTATCATATTCTAAAGGAGACAGGACACGACTGTGTACTTGCGGGTAATATAGGTATTCCGATGTTTGATCTGATAGACGAAATCGATGCGGATACATTGATTGTCTGTGAGCTGTCCTGCCATCAGCTGGAGTATGTAAGCTGCGGACCGCATGTAGGGCTGCTGCTGAATATACATGAGGAGCATCTGGATCACTATGGTACGATGGAGAAATATGTAGCTGCCAAGGAGAATATTTATCGTTTTCAGAAGGCAGGGGATGTTCTGGTCTGCAATGTGGATAATCTTCCCGCAGACGGCACATACTGTGGAAAGGTGATTTCAGTTTGCGATGAGGATGACAGAGAAGAGGAAGAAACGACTGCGGATATTGAACTGCGGGCTTCAGAGGTTCTGGCTTCCGGTCATCGTTATCCAATTCCGACTGAGAAGATACGGCTCATTGGTCATCATAATTATGTCGATATTGCTTTTGCATATGCAGTCTGCAGGATGTTTGATGTCAGTGATGCGGCATTTACGCAGGCATTGATCAATTATGAACCACTGCCGCACCGTCTGCAGTATATCGGCAACTCCGGCGGGATCCATTTTTATGATGATTCCATATCTACTATCTGTGAGACGACTATACAGGCACTGAAAAGTATTCCGGAAACAGATGCCATATTGATCGGCGGTATGGACAGGGGCATTGATTATCGTGAATTGATTTTGTTCCTCTCGGTATGTCACGTACCTTATATTCTGCTGATGGAGGAGACGGGCAGAAGAATTTTTACGGAAATTCAGAAATATTATTCTGATTTTAACCATCCTGAGCGACTGATACTCGTGTATCATCTGGACGGAGCGGTTGCTTTGGCTAAAAAGCTTTGCCGACCGGGCAGATGCTGTGTTATGTCACCGGCAGCTGCCAGCTATGGAATATTTAAAAATTTTGAAGCCAGAGGCGATGCTTTTAGGAAATTGGTTTTGGAGGAATAAAAGTGTATCAGTATATCCTTTTTGATTTAGATGGCACGTTGACAGATCCGAAGGAAGGCATTACAAAATGTGTTCAGTATGCGCTTCATTCTTTCGGAATTGAGGCAGATCCTGATGATCTGGTAGATTTTATAGGCCCGCCATTGGCGGAATCGTTTCAAAAATATTACCATATGAATAATGAAGATTCTCTGAAGGCAGTCATAAAATACAGAGAACGTTTTTCGAATATCGGTATTTTTGAGAATGGTGTTTATCCCGGTATAGAGGAACTTCTGGCGGAATTGAAGATGTCGGGCAGGCAGGTGGCGCTGGCGACCTCCAAACCCGAAGTATTTGCAAAACGGATTCTGAAGACTTATAATCTGAGCAGTTATTTTGATGTGATTGTCGGCAGTGAGATGAATGGCAAACGTACAGATAAGGCGGAAGTTATAGAGGAGGCATTGAGGCAGCTTGGAATCGCCGGCTCAGAAGAAAAACGGAAGGTTCTCATGGTTGGTGACCGGCTTCATGATATGGTCGGAGCTGTGAAAAATCAGATTGACGGTCTCGGTGTTTATTATGGTTATGCCCATGAAGGAGAACTGGAAGAGGCGGGGGCGTCCGCAACTGTACGAACCGTATCAGAACTGCGGGATTTTCTGAAAAATCATTAAAATGAAAGGCAGGGAAGTGCCTTGGATAAGGTATATGAAAAGGCTTATGAGAAAGTAATCGATTATATTGAAACGAATATTCTGGACGGAAATTTTGAAGTTGGGGATAAACTGCCGTCAGAGCGGGAGCTGTCGCAGATGCTTTCGGTCAGCAGAAATTCTGTAAGGGAAGGAATCAGAATTCTTGAAATCATCGGTGTTATTTCCAGTCAGCATGGTATCGGCAATTATATTGCCGATCATTTTGACAAGACGCTGGTGCAGGTAATGACCATGATGTATGCTCTGGAGAAAATGACCTATAATGAAATCAAAGAATTTCGTTATGCGGTTGAACTTCAGGCACTGGTACTGGCTATGGATAATATTACAGACGTGCAGAAGGATATTTTGCGGAAGAATCTGGATATATTGGAGAATGGCGGCAGTGAGGATGAGAAGGTTATCAGTGATAAACAGATTCATTATACAATCGTGGAGGCATCCGGGAACCGACTGGTTATTGCCAATTATCTGGCGCTGGCTAAGATTATGGAAGGGTTTATCCGGGATATGCGTTCCAAGATCATGAAGAGCGAAACAAATTCCGAAGAATTTCAGGCAACCCACCGGCATCTCGTGGAGGCTATCTGTAATAATGATCTGGAACTCGGAAAGAAAGCGCTGGATGAACATTTTGTGTATATTTGTCAAAACATGGATACCTGAAAATATTGAATTTGTTGAATTCCATAAATAAAAAAATAGTCAGGCAAAAGGGGTGGACAAAATAGTTCCGGCATTATATAATATGTATGTAACAACTGGTAGTACCAGTTGGAACCCGCATAAAAGCGGTACTTCCTTATATATTTTACTTTTGACTGTTGTATCTTGCCGGGTTCAGCAAAACAATCTCATATAAGGTAATTAAAAGAATCATTGCAAAATAAAGGGTGATGTATTTTGCAATGATTCTTTTTGTTTATGTTCTTTAGAAAGGTCATAAATATTTCACAGAAATAAACTTGCCATTACCAGGCAGAGAGCGTATAATACTGTTCAACAATAGACTGACTGTTCGGTCAGATTTGCTGAGTGTTCAGCAGTCTGAATACATATATGAGAGAGGTGGAGAAGAACATGTCACGTTTTAGTGTGAAAAAACCGTATACGGTTATTGTGGCTGTTATTATTGTACTGGTGCTGGGTTTCCAGGCATTTACCCGTTTGTCTACGGATCTTTTGCCAAGTATGAATCTGCCGTATGCCGTTGTTGTTACGACTTATGCCGGAGCCAATCCGGAAACGGTGGAGACCGTCGTGACAGAGCCGGTTGAGTCATCCATGGCGACGATCAGCAATATCAAGAATATTACTTCTGTGTCATCGGAGAATTATTCTATGGTTGTTCTGGAGTTTAATCAGGATGCCAATATGGATTCCGTAACGATCGATATGAGGGAGAGCCTTGATATGCTGGAGTCCTACTGGCCGGATGAGGTTGGAAGTCCGATTATTATGAAGATCAATCCGGATATGATGCCAATTATGATGGTGGCTGTGGACAGAGATGATATGACGATTGAAGATATTTCTGATTTTGTTAATCAGACACTGATTTCTGAAATGGAGAGTATTGATGGTGTTGCTTCAGTGACGGCCAGTGGGCTGCTGGAATCTTCTCTTCAGGTTGAATTGTCTCAGGATAAAATCAATAAGCTGAATGAAAAGCTGATGTCGAATTTGGATACAGAGTTTGATGAGGCAAGACAGGAAATCGAAGATGGCAAAGCCGAGCTTGAAAGTGGTAAGGCAGCGTTGGATGAACAGAGTCAATCTTTTACCCAGCAGATGGCGGATGCCTCTTCCAAAATTACCGACGGTAAGATTACCATGTCTGAGAAGGAAGCGGATCTGAAGGCTTCTCTGAAGGAAATGGAAGCCGGAGAGAAAGAACTGGATGAAAAAGAGAAGGAACTTCAGTCAAGCAAAGAAAAGCTGGAGGCAAATGAGGAGACAATGCTCAAGCTGGAACAGCAGCTGCAAAATCTTCAGAATGAAATAGAGACCCAGAAGGTAAAGCTGGAAGAACTGAATCAGCAGCTGACAGTGCTGCAGGAGGATCCGGAAGGTAATGCAGAACAGATAGCAGCTCTGGAAGCAGAGATTCAGACGCTGGAAACAGCAATTACAACGGCTGAAACAGGCATGGAGGTTTTAAAGGAGCAGGGAATCAGTGTGGGCGGTACTGAGGCAGCAAAACAGCAGATTGCGGCAGGTCAGGCGGTTATCGATCAGACACGTGCACAGCTTACAGCAGGAAAAGCACAGATTCAGGCTGCATTACAGCAGATTGAAAAAGGTAAAGAGACATTAAGCGCTCAGGAAAGTCAGCTTCATTCAGCGCAGGCCAGCGCAGCCGCTCAGCTGGATGATGCCAGAATTCAGATCATTACGGGCCGGCAGCAGCTGGAGAATGCTTCTGTTCAGCTGGAGGACAGCGTGGATGCGGCAAAAGAACAGGCAGATCTTGGCGGCATTATTACAAAGGATATGGTTTCCAATATTCTTATGGCACAGAATTTTTCTATGCCGGCGGGATATGTGACAGAAGACGGCGTGGATTATCTTGTTCGTATCGGAGATGAATTGTCGGATCAGGAAGAACTGGAGAATCTGGTGCTTTTTGATCTCAGTGATTATGATATGGGTGTTGTTACACTGAAGGATGTGGCAGATGTAACGGTTATCAATAATTCAGATGAAAACTATGCCAAGATTAATGGTAACGACGGTATTATTCTGTCTCTTGAAAAGCAGAATGGATATTCAACAGCAGATGTTGCCAAAAAGATCAGAGCTTATATGGAAGATGCCGCAGAGGAATACGAAGGATTACATATAACAACACTGATGGATCAGGGCATCTATATAGACATGGTTGTGGAATCTGTTCTGCAGAATCTTGTTATAGGTGCAATTCTGGCGGTTATCGTCCTCTTCTTCTTCCTGAAGGACTGGAAACCGACACTGACTGTTGCTGTCTCTATCCCGATTAGCGTGGTATTTGCCATTGTACTGATGTATTTTACAGGCATTACCATGAATATTATTTCTTTGTCAGGTCTGGCTCTGGGAGTTGGTATGCTGGTGGACAATGCGATTGTTGTTATAGAGAATATACACCGCCTGCGCGCAGAAGGTATGACTGCAAAGGATGCGGCTATTACCGGAGCAAAACAGGTTTCGGGAGCTATCATTGCATCTACACTGACGACTATCTGTATCTGGGTACCGATTATTTTTGCAGAGGGGCTGACGAGGCAGCTGTTTGTAGAACTGGTACTGACGATCGCATTCTCCCTGATTGCCAGTCTTGTGGTTGCATTGACAGTTGTGCCGATGGCTTCATCAAAGCTTCTGGTAAAGACGAAAGAAATCCGTCATCCTTTCTTCGACAGGATGACCAGTGGTTACGGACGCTTACTGAAAAATGCTTTGAAACACCGGCTGATCGTTCTGGTATGCGCGCTGCTGCTGCTGGTGGTTTCGGCTGGGATGCTCCTGAGTAAAGGTTTTGAGTTTATGGGAGAGACGGACAGCTCTCAGATTTCTATTTCTGTTACGATGCCTGAAGATTCACTGTTTGATGAAACGGCAGCCATGTCTGATACAATTATTGAAAGGATTTCTTCTATCGAAGATGTGGATACGGTAGGTGCTATTATGGGTTCCGGTTTAAGTGCTATGGGCAGTTACAGCGGTACGGATACAGAAAGTGTGACCATGTATGTTATTCTGAAAGACGACAGAACCCGAAGCAGCCAGGAGATATCCAGGGAGATTGCTGATCTGACAGATGATCTTGAATGTGAAGTTTCGGTTTCTGCATCATCCATGGATATGTCATCTCTGGGCGGTTCGGGTGTCAGTGTCATGATCAAAGGACCGGAATTGGATCAGCTGATAGCCATTGCTTCTGATTTTGCAGATATTCTTGAAGGTGTGGAGGGTACTGTTGAGGTATCAGATGGTATGGAAAATCCGACCCCGGAATTGAGGATCACCATAGACAAGAACAAAGCCATGGAGTATGGATTGACTGTTGCACAGATCTATCAGGAGATTTATGGCAGAATTGCTGAGGCGAAGACAGCGACAACCCTGACTGTTAATAACAGAGATTATCCGATTATCGTTGTGGAAGATACGGATGAAAGTCTGATAAGAGAAGATATCAGGAATTATGAGTTTACAATCACCAGACAGAATGGCGATGAGGAAAAAATTAAACTTTCAGACATTGCTGTGATTCAGGACAGCGAAGGGTTATCGGCCATCAGACGTGATAATCAGCAGCGCTATATGACTGTGTCAGCAGGTATCGATGATGCGTATAATGTGACGCTTGTTACCAATGAGTTTGCAGATAAATTGAAGGACTATGACATGCCGGATGGCTATAGCTATGAAATGTCCGGTGAAAATGAGACAATTATGGAATCAATGGAACAGTTGATTCAGCTGCTTCTGGTCGGTATCCTGATTATGTATCTGATCATGGTTGCTCAATTCCAGTCTCTGCTGTCACCATTTATTGTCCTCTTTACAATACCGCTGGCATTTACAGGCGGCTTTCTGGCACTGCTTTTGACAGGCAACATCATTAGTATTATCGGTATGGTAGGTTTCATTATGTTATGTGGAATCATTGTTAATAACGGTATTGTATTCATTGATTATACGAATCAGCTGCGTGAGAGCGGTATGAGCAAGAAAGATGCCCTGATAGAAACCGGCAAGACAAGGCTGAGACCGATTCTTATGACAGCGATGACAACTATTCTGGCTATGTCCACTATGGCGCTTGGTATGGGAGACGGTACCGATATGGTCCAGCCAATGGCTATTGTAACAATCGGCGGTCTTGTATATGGTACATTTATGACATTGTTTGTTGTACCATGCATTTATGATTTGTTTATGCGTGAACGTAAGATAAAGAGCAGGGAGGAGGAATAGTCGATGGAGGGAGAATATCCACAAAAGGTACTGGCAATCTTTGAGGCGGTGGGGCGTCTGATTGCTTCTGGCAGGGATATGGAAAAACTGACTGTATCTGACATAACCCGTGAGGCAGGTATCGGCAAAGGTACGGCTTATGAATATTTTGGAAGTAAAGAAGAGATTATAGGGGAGGCTATCTGCTTTCAAATGCATAAGACTGTGACAGCAATCAATGAAAAAATGGCGGAAGTCAATACTCTGCGGGAACAGTTGGAACTGATCATTATCTGGTCAGAGAAAGGGCTTTCGTCCAATATTATTTATTGCTTTTTAAAGCTGCAGATGAACCGGACCAGAGGCGCGGAGGAATTGCAGAAAAAGGTCGATGAGATGGCAGCAGCAAGAGACAGGTTTATTGATCGAACTGCAGATATTCTTCTGCAGACAGGTATCAGAGAGGGGATTATTGAACCGCAGAAGGATATGGATTATGGCAGAATGGTGATGGCTATGCTGCTGGTTACTCTGGTTGAAACATCGATCAGCAGAGTAACAGGCGGCAGGTATGCCCGTCTGGATAAGGATACTTTACTGGAGTATACGATACGTATGATGAAAGGATCGTTACAATAAGTCCTGGAAAGCTTTCCGGCCGGATTTTCCGGTCAGGAGAGCTTTTGCTGTATCCATTCTTCAAACATGCTGAGAAGCCTGCCGGTAGGGCTGAGAAAAAAATTGCGTATAGCATATTACCTATGGTATAATTAAAAGGATTATGCTATTCTGTTAGCATTGGGTTGATGTAAGGCGGTGGATATGTCATTATATATAGATGTGATTGTTGATATTTCAGTAAGCAGGCTGGATCGGATATTTCAGTACCGTGTGCCGGAGAAGCTGGAGCCGGAGATTATTGTCGGGCGTCAGGTTCAGGTCCCTTTCGGAAAGGGCAATCGTCAGGTTCAGGGTTTTATTGTCGGTGTCGGGCATGAGGCTTCCTATGATGAAAAAAAGATGAAGGATGTGCTGGCTGTGGATGATGATGCACCGGCTGCCCAGGGGCAGCTGATTGCACTGGCAGAATGGATCCGGCTGCATTATGGTTCTACCATGGTTCAGGCATTGAAGACGGTGCTTCCTGTACGGCGTCACGTGCGGGAAGTACGGCATGTAGAGTATGTACTGGCCGATAAGGCGGCGGCGGAAGAGCTGCTTCAGAAGAGCAGGCAGAATAAGCGGGATAAGGCCAGGGTCCGTTTGCTGGAGGCGCTGCTTCGGGAAGGCCGGCTTCCAAAGGAGACTGTGACAGAGATCCTGCAGATTTCACCGGCCACATTGAAGGCGGTCCTGAAAAGCAGTGCGATGCGGGAGGAGTCTTCACAGATTTACCGGAATCCTGTACGGCAGCGGTTAGGCGGCTGGAAAGAAACAATACTGAATGACGAACAGAGAAGGGCTGTCGAGGAAATCTGGCAGCAGGGAATGACCTGCAGGATGAATTGGAGACAGGAGAAGGCAGTTCATCTTCTGCACGGGATCACAGGAAGCGGGAAGACGGAGGTCTATATGGCTCTGATGGAACGTGTTCTTGATGAGGGGCGTCAGGTTATTGTCCTGATTCCGGAGATTTCGCTGACGTTACAGACGGTATCCAGGTTTTATGAGCGGTTTGGCAGCTGTATTGCGATCATGAATTCCCGTCTGTCAGAGGGAGAACGCTATGATCAGTACATGCGTGCCATGCGGGGAGATGCCTCCATAATGATTGGTCCGAGATCAGCATTATTTACTCCTTTTGACAGGCTTGGCATGATTATCATAGATGAAGAGCATGAAGCGGCTTACAAGAGCGAGACGACTCCGCGGTATCATGCCAGAGAGACAGCTATTGCCAGAGCTGAAATGGCCGGAGCCATGGTGGTGCTTGGTTCGGCAACCCCTTCGGTTGTTTCTTATACAAGCGCTTTGGAAGGGCAGTACAGCCTGCACAGACTGACTCATCGGGCAAAAGAGGGAAGCCTTCTTCCTGAGGTGCAGGTGGTGGATCTGAGGGAAGAATTCCGCATGAAAAACAGAGGAATATTGAGCCGTCCGCTGCGGGAGGCTATGGAGGTATGTCTGAACAGAGGCGAACAGATGATGCTCTTTATTAACCGGAGGGGATATGCGGGATTTGTTTCATGCAGAAGCTGTGGTTATGTAATGACATGCGGTCATTGTGATGTGTCGCTGACAGCCCATCATTATGGTATTTTAAAATGTCATTATTGCGGATATGAGACGCGTATGCCGGAGCGGTGTCCGTCATGCGGATCACCTTATATTGCAGGCTTTGGTGTGGGTACCCAGAAGGTTGAGGCTTTTGTAAAGACAGAATTCCCACAGGCCAGAGTCCTCAGAATGGACAGAGATACCACTTCAGGCAAAGACGATATGAGTAAAATACTTCAAACCTTTGCTGATGGCGGGGCGGATATTCTGATTGGCACGCAGATGATTGTCAAGGGTCACGATTTCTCTAATGTGACGCTGGTGGGGGTTCTTGCCGCGGATCTGTCCATGTTTTCCGGTGATTATCTCTCATCGGAGCGGACTTTTCAGCTGCTTACTCAGGCAGCAGGAAGAGCAGGTAGAGGCAGCAGGCCCGGGAAAGTCATTATACAGACCTATCAGCCGGAGCATTATTGTATTACAACGGCGGCAGCTCAGGATTATGAAGGGTTTTACCAGCAGGAGATACAATTTCGACGTATGATGCGTTATCCGCCGGCGGCACAGATGCAGATGCTGCTGGCAGAAGGCGCTGATGATGGAAGAACAGAGGCTGCTGTCCGGAAGCTGAAAGAAATGGCGGAAGCAGCTGATTTTAAGAATGTGGAAATGATTGGCCCTTCGAAGGCCAATGTGTCCAGAGCGAAGGATATGTACCGCTATGTTCTTTATATGAAGCATGAGGATGAAAAAGAACTGATCCGTATCAGAGACTTTATGGAAGGATATCTGGCATGGTCAGATCAATTTTCAGATATATATTTTACCTTTGATTACAATCCGATTGTATCGGTATGAATTTCTCAGCTTTTGTAGTTCTTGATTGACTGTCCTGATGTACTTCCACCTGAAAACATGCTCATCGCAAATCGTTTTCCGGTGGAAGTCACAGGATCAGTCTTTATCAATGATGTACAGAATAGGCTGAGAAATTACCAGAAGAAGATTAAGAAGGAGTGTTGAAAATGGCAATTAGAAATTTACGTTATGAGGGAGACCCGATTCTTGGGAAAGTATGTAAGGAAGTTAAGGAAATGACACCGCGTTTGCAGGAACTGGCACAGGATATGATAGAGACCATGTATGCGGCTGAGGGAGTGGGACTGGCTGCACCGCAGGTGGGAATACTCCGCCGAATTGCGGTTATTGATGTGGGTGAAGGTCCTTATGTTTTTGTGAATCCGAAGATTGTTGAGACTTCGGGAGAACAGGTAGGGGATGAAGGATGCCTGAGTGTTCCGGGTAAAAACGGTACTGTCAGGAGACCGGAATATGTAAAAGCTGTGGCTTATGATATCAACATGCAGCCGATAGAAGTGGAAGGTCACGGGCTTTTTGCACGTGCTATGTGTCATGAGTTCGACCATCTTGACGGCCATTTATATGTTGAAAAGGTGGAAGGCCCGCTGAGAGACAATGTTTATGAGGATGATGGGGAATAAACTTAAGGAGGCAGTGCAATGAAAGCAGTTTTTATGGGAACGCCGGATTTTGCAGTACCGGCTTTACAGAAGATGATTGATATGAATATAGAAATAACTGCCGTAGTGACTCAGCCGGACAAGGCAAAGGGTCGGGGCAAGAAGATCATCTATTCGCCTGTCAAGGAAAAGGCTCTGGCGTATGATCTGCCGGTATATCAGCCGGTGCGTATCAGAAAAGATGAAGCGTTCATTGATATGCTCAGGAAAATGGAACCGGATGTCATCGTGGTCGTTGCTTTCGGACAGATTCTGCCAAAGGCAGTGCTGGATATCCCGCGCCTTGGCTGTGTGAATGTCCATGCGTCTCTGCTGCCGAAATTCCGTGGTGCTGCTCCAATTCAGTGGTCTATTATTGCCGGTGAGGAGGTAACCGGTGTCACCACCATGCTGATGGATGAGGGACTGGATACGGGCGATATGCTGCTGAAAACAGAAGTGGCCATCGATCAGAAGGAAACGGGCGGAAGTCTGCATGATAAGCTGGCGGCTGCCGGCGGCGAGCTTTTGGAGAAGACATTGAATGGACTGGTGGCAGGTACTGTTGTACCTGAGAAGCAGAATAATGATGAAGCCGGTGATTATGCGCGAATGCTGGACAAGGATTTGGGACATATTGATTTTGATCAGCCTGCAGTTGTCATAGAGCGCCTGATCCGCGGACTGAATCCATGGCCGAGTGCATATACTTATCTGGATGGCAAAACGATGAAGATATGGGAGGCCGAGGTTCTTGACAGAAATTACGGCTGCGCTTACGGACAGGTGGCTGAGGTTTCCAGAGACAGTATTATTGTACAGACCGGCATTGGTGCACTGGCAATTAAGAGTCTTCAGCTGGAAGGAAAAAAGAGAATGGATACGGCCGCCTTTTTAAATGGCTGCACAGTTGAGAAGGGTATAAAACTTGGTTAAAGACAGGGAGTGATTGAATGTATTATCCAATGTATATTGATCCGACATATATACTGATTATTATAGGTGTGCTTTTATCTATGGCGGCCTCTGCAAAAGTGAAAACCACATTTGGACGTTATTCAGGTGTGCGTTCGCTGAGCGGGCTGACAGGTGCCCAGGCTGCAGAGCGCATTCTTCATCAGGCAGGTATTTATGATGTGGGTATCGCCAGAGTATCCGGAAATCTGACGGATCACTATGATCCTTCATCCAAAACGCTGCGTTTGTCTGATTCTGTATATGGCTCTGCCAGTGTATCGGCTGTCAGTGTGGCAGCCCATGAATGCGGCCATGCTATTCAGCATCAGCAGAATTATGCGCCGTTGAAGATTCGCGGTGCCCTGGTGCCGGTGGCGAATTTTGGAGCCAGCATCAGCTGGCCGCTGATTATTCTTGGTATTTTCCTTGGAGGCAGTGATATATTGATCAATATAGGTATCTGGATGTTTATTGCCGTCGTGGTATTTCATTTTATAACACTGCCGGTGGAGTTCAATGCATCTTCAAGAGCTTTGAAAATAATGGATGAATCAGGAATTCTCCATGGTGAGGAGAACCGTTATGCCAGACAGGTGCTTGGGGCGGCGGCATTGACTTATGTGGCCAGTGCAGCATCGATGATCCTCCAGCTTCTGCGTCTGCTGATTCTGACCAGGGGATTCCGCAATGATGATAATTAGAGGCATTTATTTATGGCGGGAAATATGAATACGAGAGAAATTGTTTTTGACATGCTGATGGCAGTTGAAAAAGAACATACGCCGTCACATATTCTGTTATCACAGACTTTGTCAAAATATCAGTATCTGGAGAAGAAGGACAGAGCTTTTATCAGCCGGCTGTTCAGAGGAGCACTGGAATATCAGATTTTTCTGGATGCGGTCATTGGACAGTATTCGTCTGTTAAATTGAGTAAAATCAAGCTTCCGGTGCGGACGCTTTTAAGAATGACAGTCTATCAGATTTTGAAAATGGATCATATTCCGGATGCGGCCGCCTGTGACGAGGCGGTGAAACTGGCAAAACGCCGGGGACTGAAAAATCTTTCGGGTTTTGTCAATGGTGTATTAAGAAACATTGCCCGACATAAGGAAGAAATAGTCTATCCTGATATACAGAAAGATCCGGTTTGCTATCTGTCTATGCGTTATGCGCTGCCGGAGTGGATGGTATCCATGTGGCTGAAAGATTATGATGCGGCAGTTGTTGCGGAAATGGGAGAGGCCATGCTGACTGATCAATCCACATCAGTAAGAGTCAGAGATGTGTCATCTGTTCAACAGGTGTCAGAAGAACTTCAGGCTGCGGGAATTTGTGTGGAGAAGGGCTTTGTTATGGATGAGGCACTCCATCTGTCCGGTTATGATTATCTTGGACAGATAGATGCTTTTAGAGACGGACGTATGGTGGTACAGGATGAGAGCGCCATGCTGGCTGCTGCTGCCGCAGGTGTCTGTGGCGGGGAATATATTATTGATGTGTGTGCAGCTCCGGGAGGCAAAAGCATGCATCTGGCCGATCTGCTCCAGGGGACAGGGCATGTCAGTGCAAGAGATCTGACGGCGGTAAAAACGGCAAAGATTGAAGAGAATATAAGCAGGACAGGTCTGAGTAATGTATCCGTCCGTGTGCAGGATGCTCTGGTGTTTTGCCCGGATGATGAGGGCCGTGCAGATATCGTCATGGCCGATCTGCCATGTTCGGGACTTGGTGTCATGGGCAGAAAAGCAGATATCAAACGAAACATGACACCGGAGAAGATCGGGCAGCTGGCAGCACTTCAGAGAGCTATTCTGTCTGTTGTACAGCGCTATGTGAAGCCGGGCGGCGTGCTGATTTACAGTACCTGTACCGTCTCAAAGGAAGAGAATCAGGCGAATATGAACTGGTTTGAACAAGAATTTCCTTTTAAATTGGAAAGTCTGGATATGTATCTGCCGGAATCAGTGCATAATGATCAAACAGCCCGGGGATGGATACAGATATTGCCGGGGCAGTATGGTTCTGACGGATTTTTTATTGCCCGTTTCAGGCGCAGCATTGGAGGATTGGATTTATGACAGAAAAAGCGGATATTAAGTCCATGACCCTATCAGAACTGGAGCAGTTTACAGTGGATATTCTGGGGGAGAAGAAGTTTCGCGCGAAGCAGATCTATGAGTGGCTGCATGTACGTCTGGCGGATTCTTTCGATGAAATGACCAACCTTTCAAAACCCCTGAGAGAAAAACTGAAAAAGCAGTGTGTACTCACAAGGCTTGAGATGGTAGAAAAATATGTGTCTTCCATTGATGGTACCGCTAAATATCTTTTCAGACTTTCTGATGACAGAATCATTGAAAGTGTTCTGATGCATTATAAACATGGCAATTCTGTATGTATTTCATCTCAGGTGGGGTGCAGGATGGGATGCCGCTTCTGTGCGTCAACACTGGGCGGCCTGGAGCGTCAGATGCTGCCTTCGGAGATGTTGGATGAGATATACCAGATTCAGAAGGATTCGGGAGAACGGGTGTCCAATGTAGTTGTCATGGGAACGGGAGAGCCGTTGGACAATTATGATGCACTTGTGAGAATGATTGAACTTTTGACCGGCGAACAGGGACTGAATATCAGTCAGCGCAATGTGACAGTTTCAACCTGCGGGCTGGTGCCGAAGATCTATGAATTGGCGGATCTGAAACTGCAGATAACGCTTGCTATTTCTCTTCATGCGGTGAATGACGAGAAGCGCCGGGAACTGATGCCGATAGCCAATACATACAGTATTGCAGAACTGCTTAATGCCTGCCGCTATTATTATAGTCAGAATAACAGACGGATCACCTTTGAGTACAGTCTTGTAAAAGGTGTTAATGACAGCAGGGAAGATGCAAGGGCGCTGGCCCAGTTGCTCTCAGGATTGAACTGCCACATCAATCTGATACCGGTCAATCCCATTGAAGAGCGGGATTACCGTCAGTCAGAGGCGGATGCGGTTCTCAAATTTAAAAATATGCTTGAAAAATACGGAAGAAATGTTACTATAAGAAGGGAAATGGGCAGAGATATACAGGCTGCCTGTGGACAGCTAAGGAAGAAATATATGGAACAGTCATCAGATGAGGAGGGATAATATGCGGGCATATGCCGGAACAGATATCGGTTGTGTTAGGTCAATGAATCAGGATGGATATTTCTGTTCGTCGACCCAGGTGGGGCCGTTTCCGAATTTATTTATTGTCGCAGATGGAATGGGCGGGCATCAGGCCGGAGATTATGCCTCCAGATATGCAATTGAGACGTTCCTTGATTATATTCATCATGCGGAGAGTCAGAATCTGATCCGTATTGTTGATGAAGGTATCAGCGAAGCCAACAGGAAGGTATTGGAGAAGTCCTTTGAGCATGAGGAATTGTCCGGTATGGGAACTACGCTGGTGGTTGCCTATATAGAGCACAATCAGCTTTATGTGGCGAATGTCGGTGACAGTCGGCTGTATCTGCTTGGCGAGGAGATCAATCAGGTGACAGATGATCATTCTTATGTGGCAGCCATGATGCGCGCGGGTGAACTGACCAGAGAAGAGGCCAGAAATCATCCGGAGAAGAATATTATTACGAGGGCAATCGGTGTGGCCTGGGATGTGAAAGCGGATTTCTTTGAAGTTGATCTTCAGCCGGGTGACAGGATACTTATGTGCTCTGATGGGTTGTCCAATATGGTTGAAGATGACACATTGTATGATATACTGACATCCTGTGCAATGGAAGATTCAGTGAATATTTTAATAGAAGAGGCAAAGAAGAACGGCGGTTATGACAATATTACTGCTATTGTGATTGAACCGCAGATTGAGGAGGTGAACGAATGTTAGTGCCTGGAATGTATCTGGTGAACAGATACGAGATACTTGAAAAAATCGGATCCGGCGGCATGGCTGATGTCTATAAGGCAAAATGTCATGTTTTGAACCGGCTTGTGGCAATAAAGGTCCTCAAACAGGAATATAGTACAGATGCAACATTCGTCAGGAAGTTTAGGGTAGAGGCGCAGTCCGCAGCGGGACTTTCTCACCCGAATATTGTGAATGTGTATGATGTAGGAGAAGATAACGGCATCTACTTTATTGTTATGGAACTGGTTCAGGGGATTACTCTGAAGAATTATATAGATATGAAGGGGAAGCTGGACATTCGGGAAGCTTTAAATATCTCTGTCCAGATTGCTTCGGGTCTGAGTGCGGCCCATGACAACCGGATCATCCACAGGGATATCAAACCGCAGAATATCATCATGTCCCGTGACGGCAAGGTGAAGGTGACGGATTTTGGAATTGCCAAAGTGGCTGATTCTACCACTGTTACCACAACGGCAGCAGGCACTGTGCATTATATTTCTCCGGAACAGGCCAGAGGCGGATACAGTGATGAGAAGAGTGATATCTATTCACTGGGTATTACCATGTACGAGATGGTGACTGGCCGGGTGCCTTTTGAAGGGGAGACGAATGTTGCTGTGGCACTGCTCCATATTCAGGGTGAAATGGTACCTCCGAGGGAACTGGAGCCATCCATTCCAATGAGTTTTGAAAAGATTATTCTGAAATGTACGCAGAAAAAACCGGACAGACGTTATGCGTCTGCCCGTGACCTGATTGCGGATCTCCGTAAGGTGCTTACCCATCCTGATGGAGAATATGTGGTGATCCCCGGGGCAATTCCTTCAGGAAGGACCATCGTCATGCAGGAAGATGATATCAATTCTCTGAAGGAGGCATCTCTGCACAGGAATGATACAAAGATCGTATCTGACAGAAACAAGGAAGAAACGAAAGTCCAGAAGAAACAGCCGGTGAAAAAAGTTTCTGTGCCGGAAGAAGATTTTGATCCGGAAGATGATGACGATGAGGAGGAGGTTAACCCGGCTCTCGGGAAAGTCATGATGGGACTGGGTATCGGCGGGTTCATTATACTGGCAGTGATTATATTTTTTATAATCGGGCATGCGGCCGGGCTATTTGGCGGCGGTTTGTTTGGCGGCAAGGATACGGAGACAACGACAGAATCTTTTACAGAATCAGCTTCTGCGGAGACACAGGAGAATGTTCCGGTTCCGGATCTGACGAATAAGACGGAGGACGAGGCCAGAGCTGAACTGAAAGATCTGGGACTTGGCATTAACGTTCAAAAAGGTGCTTCCGATGAAGTTGAAGAAGGAAAAGTCTATGATCAGTCGCCGGCTGCAGGTGAAAAGGTGGATATCCACACGATGATTACTGTCTATATCAGTACCGGCAAGGAGACTTTTAAGCTGGAAGATGTCACAGGTATGGATTATAACCAGGCACAGGCTCAGTTGGAAAACAAAGGACTGAAGGTTAATCTGGAATTTGAGAATGATGATACCGTGCAGAAGGATAGGGTCATCAGCACTTCACCGGAAGCCGGCAGTCAGGTGGCCGAAGGCGATACCATTACTGTTACGGTCAGTGAAGGTGCGAAGACAGAATATGTCAATATGCCGGATGTCAGAGGATATGATCTTGATACGGCAATTTCCATGCTTGAGGACGCAGGATTGAATTACAATGGTTATTCTTCCGATTATAGCGACAGTTATGATGAAGGAGAAGTCATGGATCAGAGCTATTCACCTGGAAAATCTGTGGAAAAGGGGACCTGGGTATCTCTGACAGTCAGCCTTGGATCCAGGGTTCGCTCCTATACGGCAACAGTCTATTTTCCGAATCCGTTCGGCGTTGATATCATAGATGAGAATGGTGAAGCACAGGTTTATGATGAGGGACAGGTAACGGTCGTTGTCGAGCAGAATGGTACGACCAAGACAATTTATGATCGTTATATTCAAGCCAGTGAACTGCCTGCTTATCAGGAAGTGACCAGTGAGTCCGGTACATCTGGTACGGCTACGATGTATATTAATGGCAATAAATTTGAAAGCTGGAGTGTTTCGTTCCAATAATTGAAGAGGATAACATGAAGGGTAAGATTATTAAAGGAATTGCCGGTTTCTATTATGTCCATGTTGAACAGCGGGGCATCTATGAATGCAAGGCTAAAGGTGTATTTCGGAACAGGAAGGTAAAGCCTCTTGTGGGTGATGATGTCCTGCTGGACAGTCTGGATGAAATCGGCATGAAGGGAAATATAACTGAGATTCTGCAGCGCAGGAATGAATTGGTCCGTCCGGCTTCAGCCAATGTGGATCAGGCTATGATTATCTTTGCGGCGGCTCAGCCTGCCCCGAATCTGGGGCTTTTGGATCGCTTTTTGCTGATGATGGAAAAACAGCATGTGAAGACAGTTATCTGTTTTAATAAGCGGGAACTGGTATCTGAGGAGGCGCTTTGGAAGCTTTGTGATATTTACAGGAACAGCGGCTGCCGGGTGGTGACAGTGAGTGTGCGTCAGAATGAGGGACTGGAGACAGTCAGGGAGATTCTGGATGGAAAGACAACGGTTATGGCCGGACCTTCGGGGGTGGGTAAGTCTTCAATGACCAACAGTCTCTATCCGGATGCCCGTATGGACACGGGGGCTGTCAGTGAAAAAATCAAAAGAGGGCGTCATACCACCAGACATTCTGAACTTTTTTCCATTGGACATGAAACCTATCTGATGGATACTCCGGGCTTCAGTACGCTTTACCTGGAAGGATGGGAAAAGGAAGAACTGAAATATTATTACCCTGAGTTTGAGGATTATTTTGAAAAGTGCCGCTTTAATGGCTGTAATCATATCAGTGAACCGGACTGTGCAGTGAAGCAGGCTGTCAGTGCCCATGAGATCAGCGAAGAGCGGTATGAGAATTACAGGGCATTTTATGAAGAACTGTCCAGTCAGAGGAGGTATTAGTATGGGGAAAATAAAATTAGCACCATCTATTTTATCAGCAGATTTCAGTAAACTTGGGGAGGAAATAATTACGGCTGACAGGGCCGGAGCGGACTATATCCATATCGATGTGATGGATGGCTGTTTTGTACCGAATATTACTTATGGAGCTCCGGTTATGAAATGCGTTCGCGGGTGTACGGATAAGATTTTTGATGTGCATATGATGGTGCAGAATCCGGACGCATTGATACCGGATTTTGTCAAGGCGGGTGCCGATATTGTTGTCGTTCATGCGGAAGCCTGCATTCATCTGCACCGGACCCTTCAGCTGATTCACAGTTTTGGCATAAAGGCAGGTGTTGCCCTGAATCCGGCTACACCGCTTACTGTACTGGATTATGTGCTGGATGATGTGGATATGATCACGATCATGAGTGTTAATCCGGGATTTGGCGGCCAGAGTTATATTCCTGCCGTTACGGGTAAGATACGTAAACTCCGCAGTATACTTAATGAGCGCGGCCTGGATACAGATATCGAGGTAGACGGCGGTGTCGATACGAAAAATCTTGCTATGCTGATTGAGGCCGGTGCCACTGTGCTTGTTTCAGGCTCCAAAATATTCAGCGGAGACATCATAGAAAACATTCATACATTCAAGAAAATCATGTCAGCATATTAAATATAAAGCAACAATATTAAATGAGGCAGAATATGAAAATATTAATTATGACGGGAGGCAGAATTGATGAGGATTTTGCCTTCTCTTTTTTGGAAAGAGAACATTTTGAGCATATCATAGTGGTGGATGGTGCGCTGGCCTTTTGGGATAAAGTGGAGAATAATAGTCATATTCATATGCGTTTTGACCATTTAGTGGGTGATTTTGATACAATATCACCGGATATTTTGAATAAATATCTTGACAGAGGGGATATTGAGATTCACCGATTCAATTCTGAGAAGGATTATACAGATACGGATATTGCCCTGAAGCTGGCTATTCGTCTGGGGCAGCAGGAAGCAAAGAAAAACGGCTGTGAAAAAGAAGTGGAGATTATTTTACTGGGGGCTACGGGAACAAGGGCGGACCATATGCTGGCCAACCTGCAGCTGTTGGAACAGACCCGTGCAGCGGGTATGTCCGGGGTTATAGTGGACCGGAACAATCGGATCCGGCTGATTGAAGGCCGGTTTATTCTGAAAAAGGCGGAGCAGTTCGGTTATTATGTATCTTTGATTCCGGTGAGTGAGGAACTAAAGGCAGTTACGCTCAAAGGTTTCAAATATCCCCTTGACCGGTATACCGTCCATCTGGGGCAGAGTATATGTGTCAGCAATGAACTGGAAGCGGACGAAGGGGAAATCGTGATTGAAGAAGGAAAAGCTTTTCTTATTGAGAGCCGGGACTAGAAGGAACGCTGGTTAATGAACGAAAGGCCTGTCGCATGATTGGTTGTGCGACAGGCCTGTTTATAAAACTATGACATGTTCATTTATTGTGGACGATGTTCCATGAAAAAGTTGAAAATGGAATCATTGTTCATCTTGAAGGCTTCAAGTATTACATCGTCTACTATATTGTCCGAGGATGCCTCATGGTCGGCCAGGAGATTCTTAATAACCGGTATAAATGAGAACCAGAGGATAGGGCTGTAATAGTTGATGGATGAAATATCATAATTGATCTTCTGGGACAACTCTTCCCCAATGGCCAGGATGGATTGCTGATACTGCTCCATATCGTGATTCAGTTCATGAATGTATTGATAGCCATAAAAATTCAGCTTGGCCACAAGACGCTGCTGACTCAGAATCGCCGGATCGTGAACAATGGTGAAATTATATTTTTCAGCCACCTGCTGGATCATACTCTGGATCAGTTCACTCTTGTCTGCGAAGGCAGTCAGGGATTCTTTATTAATATCTGTTTTCAGAATCTTTTCTACCTTATTCATGCTCTGATTATACAATGCAATCTCATAACGGATCGATTCAAATTCTTCATCCAGAATCTCAAGTGTACCTGCCAGTCGGTTCAGTTTACGCTTGATATCCATGGGCGGTTCATAATAGGACTTGTAGCCGAGACCATGCTCAACTTCGGCCCATGCGTGCTGAAGAACTGTCCTCAGCTGTATCTCAAACCGGATATCCTGATATTTCTGATATTCTACAAGCTTGCAGCGTTCGTCGGTGAATTTGACGACCATATGGACAGAGTTGTATCCGAATTCTATACGGTTAGGCTTGTTCTTTTTGCGCTTATCAACAATCTCGCATATCTCAAATGTCTGTTCCAGCAGATCCAGAATCCGCTCTACATCGGTTTCAAAAAGTGTCAGAATCCGGCAGCCAAGTACGTCGGTGATATCTTCCAGATGAAGATATTTATTCTTTGAGATGATCTTGTTGCGAAGAGCCTGTTCGGTCTTGATACGCAGGGACATGGTGGAAATCTTGATGTGATGAACTTCGATCAGGGTATTGATAATGTCTTCCACATCACGTTTCATTTTCTTGTAAATCTCAATACGCTGGTAGTATTCATTCATAATTGTGTCCAGAGTGTTGATCATAAAATCACTTCCTAACATGTAAGCCTATACTTTATTTTAGCACATTTTGCTATAAAAATCCATTTAAAAGCGAGGTTTTTAGACAAAATTAAGAATATGGATCAGCGATGTTGCCGTAACTTCTCTTTACAGCTTTCGGTTTCTGCTTTATAATAGGAATACGCATGTTTTTGAATTTGACAAATGAGGTGATAGAATGAGTTACGCAGATCAGGTGTTTATTCATATGTGCCGTGATATCCTTGACAATGGCTGCAGTACCGAAGGTGAGAAGGTGCGCCCTAAATGGGAGGACGGCAGCTTTGCCTATACGATTAAAAAGTTTGGTGTGGTCAACCGTTATGACCTGTCGAAGGAATTCCCGGCACTGACTCTCAGGAAGACGGCTATCAAGAGTGCCACGGATGAGATGCTGTGGATCTGGCAGAGAAAATCCAACAATATTCATGATTTGAACAGTACGGTCTGGGACGAATGGGCAGATGAGAATGGTTCCATCGGCAAAGCGTATGGTTATCAGATGGGTGTGAAGCACCAGTATAAAGAAGGCATGATGGATCAGGTAGACAGGGTGATCTATGATCTGAAGCATAATCCCTATAGTCGGAGAATTATGACCAATATTTATGTCCATCAGGATCTCCATGAGATGAATCTGTATCCGTGTGCCTACAGTATGACTTTCAATGTGACGAAAAAGCCGGGGGATGATAAGCTGGTACTCAATGCTGTTTTAAATCAGCGTTCTCAGGATGTGCTGGCAGCCAATAACTGGAATGTGGTCCAGTATGCAGTGCTCATGCATATGATGGCTCAGGTATGTGATATGCAGGTGGGCGAACTGGTTCATGTGATAGCGGATGCCCATATTTATGACAGACATGTGCCGCTGATCGAGGATCTGATTACAAGGGAAAGTTATCCGGCACCGACCTTCAGACTGAATCCGGATATTAAGAATTTTTATGATTTTACAACGAAGGATATTACCATCGAGAACTATGTGACCGGACCGCAGATCAAAAATATTCCGATTGCAGTGTAGCGGCCTGTGCATTGGGATGAGAGCATTGAAAGGGAGATACAAAGCATGAATATTATTGTAAATGTTGATAAAAACTGGGGCATCGGCTATCAGAATCAATTACTGAACAGAATTCCCGAGGATATGAAGTTTTTCAGAGAGACCACAACGGGTAAGGTAGTGGTCATGGGAAGAAAGACGCTTGAAAGCTTTCCCAATGGATTGCCGTTAAAGAACCGGATCAATATTGTGATAACCGGTGACTATACCTACAAAGTAAAAGATGCCGTTATTGTTCACAGCATTGAAGAGGCACTCAAAGAGCTGAAGAAGTATTCGACGGATGATGTTTATATTATCGGTGGTGAGAGCATCTACCGGCAGTTTCTGCCATATTGTGATGTGGCGCATGTTACCTGTATGGACTATGCTTATCAGGCAGATACGTGGTTCCCGAATCTCGATGAAGACGAAGACTGGGTGGTTGTCGCTGACAGCGAGGAAAAGACCTATTTTGACATTGAATATGTTTTTAAACTGTATGCAAGAAAGACAAAAATTTCCGAGATTAAAAAGTTAATGTAAAAAAACCCACTTTTGCGAATTAAAGTTAAAAATAGTTATTGATTTTACAGAGCAATAAGACTATAATTGGTTCATTGAGGGAAATTTAAGTTACATTACGAATGGAGGAATTGTTATGGAACCAAAGAATCTGGATTGGGGCAGCATCGGATTTGCTTACCATACAACAGATCAGAGATACGTAGCAGATTATAAGGATGGTCAGTGGAGCGAAGGCCGTATGACAGGAGATGCCACTATTGTATTGAATGAATGTGCCGGTATTCTTCAATATTGTCAGGAAGTTTTTGAAGGCTTAAAGGCATATACAACAGCGGATGGCAGTATAGTTACCTTTCGCCCTGATCTGAATGCAGAGCGTATGGTGGATTCTGCAAAGCGCATGGAGATGCCGCCGTTCCCGAAGGAGAGATTTATCGAAGCGGTTGAGAAGGTAGTTGTTGCCAATGCAGCATGGGTTCCGCCTTATGGCAGCGGCGCAACTTTATATTTAAGACCATATATGTATGCGTCCAGCCCGGTTATCGGGGTAAAACCTGCAGATGAATATCAGTTCAGACTTTTTTGTACACCTGTAGGACCATATTTCAAGGGCGGTGCAAAACCGATTACATTATGTGTCAGTGATTTTGACCGTGCGGCACCACACGGCACAGGTCATATCAAGGCCGGCCTGAACTATGCCATGAGTTTACATGCCAATGTAACAGCCCATGCCAATGGATTTGATGAGAATCTGTTCCTGGATCCGGGTACAAGAACCTACGTGGAGGAGACAGGCGGTGCCAACTTCCTTTTTGTAACGAAGGATAATGAAGTTGTTACACCTCTTTCAGATTCCATTCTTCCTTCTATTACAAGAAGATCTCTGGTTTATGTGGCAGAGCATTATCTTGGACTGAAGGTTACAACAAGAAAGGTCAGACTGGATGAACTGAAAGATTTCGCAGAATGCGGTCTTTGCGGTACAGCAGCGGTTATTTCTCCTGTCGGTAAGATTGTTGATCATGGCCAGGAGATCTGTTTCCCAAGCGGTATGGAAGAGATGGGACCGATTACGAAGAAGTTATATGATACATTAACGGGTATCCAGTATGGTACTATCGAAGCGCCGGAAGGCTGGATCCATAAGATTCTTTAATCAATAGTATAGATGCCCTTCTTTGGGACAGGCCGGACAGGTTCTGTGTTAAGGAAGGGCATTTTTTGTTCCGGATATCAGGAAAGATGCTTTTGACAGTTGACTTTTGAATTTATATGTATTATAGTGTTCCTAGAAAGGAATACCAGGTGATGACATGTCCTATATTGATGATTTGATGCAGTTTGGCCTGACCAGACAGGAATCGTCCATCTACTATTCTCTGCTTTCGGAGGGAATGATGACGGGCTATGAGGCAGCCAAGGCTTCCGGCATATCCCGCTCCAATACGTATACGGCATTGGCTGCACTGGTGGATAAGGGGGCGGCCTATGTGGCAGAGGGAACACCGACGCGGTACGTCCCGGTTCCGGTGGAGGAATTCTGCGGTAATAAGCTGGATTATCTCAGGAATCTGTCAGAACGTCTGGTTGAACAGCAGCCGAAGGCCCATGATGAGGACGAGGCCTATATTACTATCAGCGGGTTCCAGAATATCTGTCAGAAGGCAGGCAGAATGCTGGATGGTGCGCGGTACAGAGTTTATATGACGGGTCCGGTGTCCATGCTGGAATTATTCAGGGAGAAGCTTGAACAGCTGACCGAACGCAGGATTAAGGTGGTTCTTATTACCGAACCGGTATTTGAATTGAAGGGTGCCGTTGTTTATCACAGTGATGAGATTGAAGAACGGCAGATCGGTCTGATCGTTGATTCAGTGAATGTACTGACTGGAGATCTGTCGCAGGAACAGAACTGTTCCTGTCTGTATTCGGGCAAGAAGAATCTGATTGATTTATTTAAACAGTCATTAAGCCGGCAGATTCAGTTAATTGAACTGAGGCAGGATAAGAAAGGGAGTTGTGAAGAATGAAGAAAGTACCATTTGTGACAAAAGCTCAGCTGGATGAGATCGTGAAAAAATATCCGACTCCTTTTCATCTTTATGATGAAAAGGGTATCAGAGGGAATGCAAGAAAGGTTTACAAAGCCTTTTCATGGAATAAAGGCTTTAAAGAGTATTTTGCCGTGAAAGCTACACCGACACCGGCTATTCTTCAGATCATGAAGGAAGAGGGATGCGGTCTGGACTGCGCCACCAGGGTGGAACTGATGATGGCGAAGGCCTGCGGCTTTGAAGGCCATGATGTGATGTTTTCTTCTAATGTGACACCGGCCGGTGAATATGCTTATGCAAAGGATATGGGTGTGATTATTAATTTTGATGATTTGACTCATTTAAAATATTTTGAGGAAAATGTGGGCGAATTTCCGGAGACGGTCTGCTGCCGTTTTAATACAGGCGGAGATTTTAAGATCAGTACAGCTATTATGGATGTGCCGGGAGAGGCAAAATACGGCTTTACCCGTGAACAGCTGACAGAAGGTTTCAGGTATCTCAAGTCCAAAGGCGTAAAGCATTTTGGCATTCATGCTTTTTTGGCCAGCAATACAAAAACCAATGATTATTATCCGGCTCTGGCAAAAATATTATTTAAGACTGCCGTAGAGCTCCATGAAGAAACAGGTGCGGATATCCGGTTTATTAATCTGTCAGGCGGTGTGGGTGTTGCCTATTCGCCGGATGAGACACCGAATGATATTGAGGCCATCGGTGAAGGCGTGCATCAGGTATACGATGAGATCCTTGTACCTGCAGGTATGGGAGATGTGGCGCTTTTTACAGAGATGGGACGGTTCATGCTGGCACCTTATGGACATTTGATTGCTACAGCCATTCATGAGAAGCATATTTTTAAGGAATATATCGGACTGGATGCCTGTGCAGCCAATCTGATGCGTCCGGCGATCTATGGTGCCTATCATCATATTACAGTGTCGGGCAAGGAAGATGCGCCATGTGACCATATGTATGATGTCACCGGCGGACTCTGTGAGAACAGTGATAAGTTTGCTGTCAACAGAATGCTGCCGAAGATTGATATTGGTGATCATATCATTATTCATGATACGGGTGCACACGGTTTCTCCATGGGTTATAATTATAATGGCAAGCTTCGCTCAGCGGAGATCCTCCTGAAAGAGGATGGAACGACAGAAATGATCCGTCGTGCCGAGACCCCGATGGATTATTTTGCAACCTTTGATTTTACGGGATTGTTCGATCAGTTTAAGGATGAACAGTAATAGTTAGGATGATATTTTATGATAAGAGCTGTCATTTTTGATATGGATGGACTCATTCTGGATACGGAAAAGATATACTGTCACTTTTGGATGGAGGCGGCCCGGGAAGCGGGATATGACTGGCAGTTTGAGCACAGTCTCATGATCCGCAGTCTGGCACCGGAATTTGCCGTGCCGAAGATGAAAGGAATATTTGGTGAGGATTTTGATTTTTTTGGTATTCGAAAGAGGCGCAAAGAGCTGATGAATGCCTATATGAAAGATCACCCTGTGGAAAAGAAGCCCGGAGTTGATGAACTGCTTGGTTATCTGAAGACCCATTATTATAAGACGGCGGTTGCAACGGCTACAGATGAGACAAAAGCCATGGATTATCTGGATCAGGCAGGAGTGCTGAATTATTTTGATCAGATTGTCTGTACAGCTATGGTGCCCCATGGTAAGCCAATGCCGGACGTGTATCTGCATGCATGTAAAATGATCGGTGAGAAGCCGGAAGCCTGTATTGCGCTGGAAGATTCACCCAATGGCATTCTGTCTGCTTACAGAGCCGGATGTAAACCAATTATGGTGCCGGATCTGTCCCAACCGGATGAAGAATTATCGAAGATCCTGTATGGTAAAGCGGACAGCTTGATTGATATTATTCCGTATTTATCCAGATAATTTTCAATTAAATGTGAGGATTTTTTTGAAAACGAGAGATAGTATAAGAAAAACGAAATTGTATATGTACATGAGAAAACGGGAGGTATTATGATGAATAAAATCAAGTTAAGAAAATCAAAAAGCAATAAGATGTTAACAGGTGTATGCGGAGGACTGGGTGAGACGTTTGATATCGATGCTACATTGATTCGTCTTGTTTGGGCAGTCCTGAGCATCTTTTCGGTAGGGACAGGCTTAGTGCTGTATATTGCCGCTGCCATCATTATTCCGGAGGATGACAACATCGTGGATGCGGAATAAGAACTGATCAGGAAACAGGATCGTTATAATGGCAGACATAAACAAAGGATGCCATACCAGAAAGAGTACTGGTATGGCATCCTTTGTTTATATGTTACAGGAATAAAGACGTAAGAATTCTCATCAATGAATGAATGCTTTTTTTCGGCTTTTCAGTTGATATTGTGTCAAAAAATGGTTCACAATATTCATAACGTTCAAGTTTAGCCCACTGCGGAACAGCATGTGTTAATACATAATCATTATATCTTTCTGGCCCAATAATTGACATTTTCATTTCCCCCTGTTATTTTAAATATGTAAAAAGTTTTTTGTGCTTTCTATCTATAGGATACCATATTCGGTATGGAAAACTATAGGTTAAAAACCTAAAAGATCGGGTATAAATATGTGCTGTAAGCACAAAGAATGCGTGTTGTGTGACTGGTGACGGGGGGAAAACAATGGGATTTACAATTGAAGATATGCTGGTTGTTTCGAGGACAAAGTATCAGATGAATCTGATTGGCGGCAGTAAGGGATGGGCCAATTCCATAAGCTGGATTCTTCTTATGGAGGATATTACAATACTGGAGAATTTTAAGGGCAAAGATCTGGCAGTAACAACGGGTCTTGGTTTCCCTACAGAGGAGAAATTGATGGGACTGATAGAGGAGCTGGTTGCACGTCATGCTTCGGGGTTAATTATTAATACAGGTCAATATATAAAGGAAGTCCCGAAGAGTATCATAGAATATAGTGATGAAAATGATTTCCCGCTCCTGACGATACCATGGCGCATACAGTTGTACGATATGATTAAAGATCTGAATGTGCGTATTTTCTTACAGGGCGCTGCGGACGAGCAAATTGCCAATGCACTGGTTCGGGCTATTGAAGAACCGGAGAATATGGGCATGTATGAAAAAGATTTGCTGCCTTATTTTGATGTGGATGGAACTTTTCAGATTATTTTGATTTCAACGGGAAACCTGGATGTTATGGATACAGTGGATCGGCGGCGTATTGCCTATAAGATGCAGATTTATCTGGAAAATATCACGCATAACGGTCAGTTTTTTTATTATGATTCCAACTTTGTTTTAGTCATCAATGCTTTGTCTGAGGAGCAGGTAAGAGATATTTTGACCGGTTTTATAGGCAGAGTACGACGAAAGATGAAATCGGAGACCATAGCGGTAGGTGTGGGCAGTATGGTCACAGATATAACCAATCTGCATATTGCTTATAAGCGTGCCAGAGTTGCTGTAAATATGGCTCTTAGAACGGGGAAAGATCTGATTTATTTTGATGAAATGGGTATTTATCGCCTGATCAGTATGGTGCCGGACAGGGCACTTTTAAAAGAGATGGGAGATAATCTGCTGCAGCCTCTGATAGAATATGACCGCAGCCATCATACCAGCTATGTCGATACTCTGGAATTGTATCTGAGATATAGCGGAAGCATCCAGGCTGTAGCGGAGGCCATGTATACACATCGAAATACAGCACTTTACCGTATCAATAATATAAAAAAGCTGCTGAACTGCAATCTTGAGAATGCTGATGAGAGAATGCAGTATCAAATAGCATGTATGATACATAATATCACATCGAAACACAGATAACAAAAAGGCACTCTCGGAGTGCCTTTTGAGATAGAATACTTAATGATAAAAGTCTGTCAGATAATCAATGCGGGCAGTCATATTGAGCATCAGTGCATCTACGATGGCCAGTGCAGCCATGGATTTGACAACGATAACCGCTCTTGGAACAATGATCGGGTCATGCCGGCCCTTAATCTGAATGTCGATGTTGTTCCCCTGCTTATTGACAGTTTGCTGAGTTCTTGAGATAGAAGGTGTGGGCTTGATGGCCGCACGGAAAACGATCTCTGAGCCATCACTCATACCGCCGAGAATGCCGCCGGCATGATTGGTCTTTTTGGTGATATGACCATTGCTGTCTGCTGTAAAAGCGTCATTATTGACGGAACCGCAGGATGTGCTCACTAAAAATCCATCGCCTATTTCGAATCCCTTGACAGCTCCGATGGAGCAGACAGCCTTCGCCAGATTGGCATTCAGCTTTTCAAAAACAGGATCGCCAATACCTGCAGGCATGCCCTGAATGCGGCATTCAATAATACCGCCGCTGGAATCCTGTTCATGCATTTTTTCGGATACATAGGCTTCCGCCTTTTTGGCTGCCTCTGCGTCCGGCATATACATGGGGTTGCAGAAGATTTCTTCTTCGTCAAAATGTTCCGGATTGATGGAAACAGGGCCAATAGCTCGCGTATATGCACAGATATGGATGCCGCAGCTTTCCAGAACTTTCAGGGCAATGGCGCCTCCGGCAACGCGGCCTATGGTCTCACGGGCTGATGAGCGTCCACCGCCCCGGTAGTCTCTGAAGCCGTATTTGGCATCAAAGGTATAGTCCGCATGTCCCGGACGATAGTAACCCGCGATTTCAGAATAGTCTGATGAACGGGCATTTTTATTCCACACGATCAGTGAGATCGGACTGCCGGTGGTTCTGCCTTCAAATACACCGGACAGAATCTCTACGGAGTCATCCTCCTTACGTGGGGTTGTATAACGGGATTGTCCCGGCTTGCGCTGATTGAGATAGTACTGGATATCTGTTTCTGTTAGTGAAAGCCCTGCAGGGCATCCGTCCACAATAACGCCGACGGCTTTGCCGTGGGATTCTCCCCATGTCGTGATTTTAAATATATTTCCAAATGTTGAGCCAGCCATAATTTTGTTACTCCTTACGTGATTGGGCATAGTATAAATGGATATTTATTCTTCATTATAATAGATTTTGGTGTGTATAGCAAGCACGGGAAAAGACAGAGAAGTCCAAAAGTTTATGAAATTTGTCGTGGTTGGAAGTGTATCAGTGACAATCCCCGCCAGAATTCAAGGAAAATGTTAAGAATATTTAACAAGTGAGTATGAAAATGCCCAAATACCAACAAAAATCCTTTAGCGAAGCAACATATTGCACAATTAAAATTTTATTTTCCATTAAAAACCAATTTTGACAACAAAAAAGAAGTGTGGTAAAAATATAGCAACCAGTTGAAGAATTGGTTGAACCAATGCAGAAGAAACAGTGGAAAAGTTAAGTTGATATGAAAGACCTGTGTCTTAAGGAGGTATATCATGAACGAAAAAAATATTGTACTGAATAGTATTGAAGGTGCAAAAGAATTTGTGAATGCTGCGTCGGAATGTGATTTTGATATTGATGTTTATTTTAACAGAATTGCACTTGATGCAAAATCTATGCTTGGCATACTGAGCCTCGATCTGAGGAGTAAACTGAGAGTCTGTTACAGTGGTAATAATGAAACCTTCAATTGTGTATTAAATAAATATGCTGTTCAGTAAATAGAAACTATGGAATAAAAAGCCGGCCGGATGTAATTGCATCTGTGCCGGCTTTTGTTTTGAATTTATGAATTTTTTAGTTGATAATTCAATGGATAACAGGTATACTAGATGTATCGCTTTTTTGAGCGCAAAGATTAGATAACAGGTGAGTGTATGTATCAGATAGTTGCTACAGACGGCAGAGCAAAGAGTGCACATATGGAAACTGTTCATGGTGTCATTGAGACACCTGTTTTTATGAATGTGGGTACAGTGGCCGCAATTAAGGGGGCAGTGGCGACGACAGATCTGAAGGAGATCGGTACGCAGGTGGAATTGTCCAATACCTATCATCTTCATGTTCGCCCGGGTGACCATATTGTGAAACAGCTGGGTGGTCTGCATAAGTTTATGAATTGGGACAGGCCCATTCTGACAGATTCCGGAGGTTTTCAGGTGTTTTCACTGAAAGGGCTTCGCAAGATCAAGGAAGAAGGTGTCTACTTTCAGTCCCATATTGACGGACATAAGATTTTTATGGGACCGGAGGAAAGCATGCAGATCCAGTCCAATCTGGGATCTACCATTGCCATGGCTTTTGATGAGTGTGCACCTTATCCTTCTACCAGAGAGTATATGATTAATTCTGTCAACAGGACGACCCGCTGGCTGGAACGCTGCAAGGTGAAGATGAGGGAACTGAATTCTGCTGAGGGAACGGTGAATCCGCATCAGCTCCTTTTTGGCATCAATCAGGGAGGAACCTTTGCAGATATTCGTGTGAATCATGCCAGAACGATTGCTGATATGGATCTGGACGGTTATGCTGTTGGAGGACTGGCTGTTGGTGAATCTCATGAGGAAATGTATCATATTCTGGATGAAGTGGTGCCGAACCTGCCTCAGAATAAACCAACCTATCTGATGGGAGTCGGAACGCCGGCAAATATTCTGGAGGGTGTTGACCGTGGTATTGATTTCTTTGATTGCGTGTATCCATCGAGGAATGGCCGTCATGGTCATGTTTACACCAATCACGGAAAGCTGAATCTGTTCAATGCAAAATATGAGCTGGATGCCAGACCGATTGAGGAAGGATGTCAGTGTCCGGCCTGCCGCAATTACAGCAGGGCTTATATTCGTCATCTTCTGAAGGCGAAGGAGATGCTTGGCATGCGTCTATGTGTTTTGCATAATCTGTATTTTTATAACCATCTGATGGAGGAAATTCGTCTGGCCATCAGAGAACATCGTTACAGTGATTTCAAAAAAGCAAAGCTGGAAGGCTTTTTGAGTAAAGAAGATTAAGGAGGATCATCAAATGAATTTCTTACCAGTATTAACATCAGGCGGCGGTACTGCAGGTGCCATCGGTATTCTTGTTGCTTATATCGCAGTATTTGCAGTTTTAATGTATTTCCTTTCTGTACGTCCGCAGAAAAAACGCCAGAAGAAAATGGATGCCATGCTTGCCAGTCTTGAGGTTGGCGACAGTATTCTGACAACAAGCGGCTTTTATGGTGTTGTTATTGACATTTCAGAAGAGGTTGTTGTTGTTGAGTTCGGCAGCGACAGACATTGCCGTATTCCAATGCAGAAAGAAGCCATCGTTAGTGTTGAAAAAGCCAACGAGGAAGAATAAAACAGAAAGATAAAAAGGGTGCCTGTTGCTAAGCAGATGAGCGGCAGGCACCCTTTTTATCTTCATCATCGTTCTCGCAGTTTTTCAAGAATATCATATGGAATTACCAGACGACCTTTGCCGGTGCCGATTTTGATATGTGGTTTGTAGGTTCCATGAAAATCGGATCCGCCGGAATATTTCAGATCATAATGATTGGCCAGATGGCTGAGGTAGAGATCATCAGAAGGCGTGTTGGTTGAATAATAAACTTCCATGCCTTCAAGCCCCATTTCTTTTAATAGCTGCACATATTTTTCCAGAGTCTGTTTTCCAAGTCTATAGAGCATTGGGTGAGCAAGAACAGGGATACCGCCGGCGGATTTAATCAGGGTGATAGCCTTTTCGGGTGTTATTTTTTTCCGGGGGAGATAGAAAGGGCGGCCGTTATCGAGATAACGTTTGAATGCTTCGTCAATGCTTGTGACAAAACCAACAGAAACCAGGTATCTGGCAAAGTTGGCACGGGTAAGCACACCGTCGCCTTCCCTTTTGTGAAGCTTTTCTAACGTGATATCGACGCCGGCTTCAGCCATGAGGTTTATCATCTTCTGATTACGTTCCTCGCGGATCTGCTGCATCCCTTCCATAGCAGCAAGAAATTCAGGCTGCTTCTCATCAATATCCAGACCGACAATATGCAATTCTATATTATCCTGCCACGCGGCAAGTTCAACGCCGCAGACCAGTTCGATGCCGATTTTTTTGGCTGTCTGCCTTGCTTCAGATAATCCGGCTGTTGTATCATGGTCGGTCAGAGCAACTGCGCGAAGACCTGATTCTTTGGCATGGAGCATCAGCTCTGATGGTGTCATACTGCCATCTGAGGCATTGGAATGGGTGTGCAAATCAATTCTGTCCACAAAAAATCCCTCCAGTATCTATAAAAATATGGTCGATCATACAGGTATTGTACCACTTATTCTGTATAACAGACAATGGTATTATTCTGTGTGTATCTGCATAAATTAACACAGAGGAGGTGTTGATCATAGAGCAGCAGGTGAATATTCGAAAAGTGATACAGGGGATAGCTGCAGGTATATTGATGAGTACGGCAGTGACGGTTATATTGATTTTCATTATGGCTTTACTGATATATGTGGCAGATGTGGGAAGTACGGGAATAAAGATCGGTGTTCATTTCATATACATTGCGGCGGCTCTGGCAGGAGGATGGGCAGCAGGGAGAAAAGCAGGCTTTAAAAAGTTTTTATGGGGACTTCTGGCGGGATTTCTGTATTATCTGCTAATCTGTGTTATTGCAGCTTTATCGGGCGGAATAGATGCGAATGGTTTTAAAATCCAGGCTGTTCCTGTTCTTATATGTCTGGGCAGTGGTATGCTGGGCGGTATGCTGGGATAAAGGTGATAGAATTCCGGATATAGCGGACCTTTCATATAATTCGTCAATAATCATATTGCATTCTTTCTCCAGTTTTGTTATAATAGTTCAAGTTCATAATTGAAGGAGGAGTACATAATGAAACGTATCAAATCATTAAATACCAGATCTATGAAACAGAGCATGGTTAAGGGCGGATGCGGCGAGTGCCAGACTTCTTGTCAGTCTGCATGCAAGACTTCCTGTACAGTAGGTAATCAGAGCTGCGAGAACAACAAATAACAGGTCCTGATTGCTGGTGATTCGGTCGATATTATGAGCAGCGGTTTAGGATGACTAAATCGCTGCTTGTTCATGTTGGATAGATGACAGATTGATTGCGGCCGGATGGAATACGGGATAGTCTGAATATAAGATAGTTAGGAGTATACACAGGTGGTTCATCAGTATAAGAACAATGGATACAATATAGTCATGGATATCAACAGCGGAGCTATTCATGTAGTGGACGATGTAGTCTATGATATTATTGCATTATATGAAGACCATGACAGGGCTTCGATTATGGATATACTTTCATCGAAATATCCGGTGGAAGATATGGAAGAGGCCTTTGAAGAGATCGAGACATTAATAAAGGAAGAAAGTCTTTTTACAGAAGATATTTATAAAGATTATATTATTGATTTCAAGAAACGTAAGACGGTTGTCAAGGCATTGTGCCTTCATATCGCTCATGACTGCAATCTGGCCTGTCAGTACTGTTTTGCGGAGGAAGGAGAGTACCATGGCCGCCGTGCTTTCATGAGTTATGAGGTCGGCAGACAGGCCCTGGATTTTCTCATCGCCAATTCCGGCAACAGGAGGAATCTTGAAGTGGATTTCTTTGGCGGAGAACCGCTGATGAACTGGGATGTGGTAAAACGGCTTGTGACTTATGGCCGGGAGCAGGAAAAGATTCATGATAAGAATTTCCGCTTTACGCTGACAACCAACGGGGTGCTGCTCAATGATGAGATAATGGAGTTCTGCAATAAGGAAATGGCGAATGTTGTTTTGAGTGTGGATGGACGCAGGGAGGTTCATGACAGGATGCGTCCGTTCCGCAATGGCAGCGGTAGCTACGATCTGATCATGCCGAAGTTTGAGAAGTTTGCTGAAAGCAGAAATCAGACGAACTATTATGTAAGAGGTACTTTTACTCATTACAACAAGGATTTTGCGGCGGATGTATTGAGCCTTGCAGACAGAGGTTTCAAACAGATTTCCGTCGAGCCTGTAGTGGCACCGTCATCCGAGCCTTATGCGATTCAGGAAGAGGATATCCCGGAACTTTGTGCAGAGTACGATAAGCTCGCGAAAGAAATGGTTAAGCGCAACCGTGAAGGCAGACATTTTAATTTTTTCCATTTCATGATAGACCTGGAAGGCGGTCCATGTGTAGCTAAACGTTTGTCGGGCTGCGGTTCAGGAACGGAATATCTGGCTGTGACACCATGGGGAGATCTTTACCCGTGTCATCAGTTTGTCGGTCAGGAGGAATTTCTGATGGGCAATGTGTGGGACGGTGTTGTGAAGACAGATATTCGTGATGAATTCAAACTTTGCAATATATATGCCAAGGAAAAGTGCAGCCAGTGTTTTGCCAGATTTTATTGCAGCGGCGGATGTGCGGCCAATTCATGGAATTTCCACCATTCGATTACGGATGCCTATGATATCGGCTGCGAGCTGATGCGCAAAAGAGTGGAATGTGCAATTATGATTAAAGCTGCTGAGGCAGATGAAGAAGGAGAAGAATAACATGAAGAGTAAAAAGAGAAGCTGGGCGGTGCTGATTGTGGTCGCACTTATGATCGTGGCCTGCGCCTACGTATCTGCGGTGGGTTATGGCAAGGATCATATTGGCACTGCTAAAAACATTAAACTGGGCCTTGATCTGGCTGGTGGTGTTAATATCACTTATGAGGCTAATGAGGAGAACCCGTCTATTGAAGATATGAACGATACGGTTTATAAGCTTCAGCAGAGAGTTGAGGCATGGAGTACTGAGGCTGAGGTTTATCAGGAAGGTACGAATCGTATCAATGTGGATATTCCGGGTGTGTATGACGCTGAGAAGATTTTGTCTGAACTGGGTAATCCGGGTTCCATCAGTTTTTGTGAAGTAAAGACCGATGAGACAACTGGTGAAGAGGTGCTGGAAGGCTATAGTGAAGTTGTTAATGGAAATGGCATTACCAGTGCTCAGGTAAGTACACAGCAGGACAGCTATGGCAATACGGAGTACGTAGTGTCCCTGATGTTTAATGATGAAGGTTCAAAAGCATTTGCAGAGGCAACGCAGAGAAATATAGGCAAGCCGATTTATATTATCTATGATGGCAAGATTATCAGCTATCCGACGGTTAATGAGGCGATTACCAATGGACAGTGTGTGATTGAAGGTAATTTCACTTATGATGAGGCCAATTCCCTGGCTACGACCATTCGTGCCGGTGTTCTTAAGCTGGAACTGACGGAGATCAGTTCTAAGGTTGTCAGCGCCAAGCTTGGTGATGAGGCTGTCAGCACGAGCCTTATGGCCGGTGCTATTGGTATTGTAATCGTTATGCTCTTTATGATCGCGGTTTACTGGATCCCGGGTCTGGCTGCAGCCATTGCTCTTCTGCTTTATGTGGCAGCTATGCTCTGTTTCCTGAATGGTCTGGATGTGACACTGACACTTCCGGGTATTGCAGGTATTATCCTGTCTATCGGTATGGCGGTTGATGCCAATGTTATTATCTTTACCCGTATCAGAGAGGAAATTGCGGCTGGCAAGAATGTTCGTGAAGCTATCAAGGATGGCTTTGGCAAGGCATTATCAGCAGTCATCGATGGTAATATTACCACACTGATTGCGGCTGCAGTATTGTATTTGAAGGGTACCGGTACCATCAAGGGATTTGCCATTACGCTGGCACTTGGTATTGTACTGTCCATGTTTACTGCATTGCTCATTACACGTTTTGTGTTGCTGGCTCTGTATGGTATTGGTTTTAAAGATGCTAAATATTACGGCAAACAGAAGGCACCTAAGATCAGAGATTACTTTGGGCTGAAGAAAATTACTTATCCAATTGCAGTGGTGCTGATTTGTATTGGTTTTGTTTCCATGGGAATCCATGCTTCTTCAGGAAACCCATTGAATTACAGTCTTGATTTTACCGGTGGTACGGCCATGACTGTTACTTTCAATGACTATCTGGAAGTGCCGGGAGCGGATGAAACAGAATTAAGACAGCTTTTTGAAGAGAATGCGGGCACGACGGATATTCAGTTCCAGAATGTGGCTGGTTCTACAGAAATCGTCATCAAGACACCGGTTCTGGATCCGGAGCACCGTGGTGCGGTCAAGGAAGCACTGGCAGAACAGTATGATCTGGATATTGCGGAGGATATTACAGAAGAAAATATCAGTGGTGTAGTCAGCGGAGAAATGCGTTCCAACGCCATTATGTCTGTAATTATTGCCGGTATCTGTATTCTGCTCTATATCTGGATACGTTTCAAGGATGTGAAGATCGGTGCCAGTGCTATTATTGCGCTGCTGCATGATGTTCTTGTTGTACTGATGGTTTATGCGGTTGTGAGAATTCCGGTGGGTACAACATTCATCGCATGTATGTTGACCATTGTTGGTTATTCCATCAATGCGACCATTGTTGTATTTGACCGTGTGCGCGAGAATACCCGCTCCATGGTGAAGGCGTCAACAGAAGAAATTGTCAATACAAGTATCAGTCAGACCTTGTCGAGAAGTATCACGACATCCCTTACTACATTTGTAATGGTATTGCTGATCTATATTATGGGAGTAACATCCATCAGAGAATTTGCATTGCCGATGATGGCCGGTATTATCGCCGGTACATTCTCATCTGTTTTCATTTCAGGTACGATATGGTGCCTCATGAAAAAAGCAGGCAGGAAATAAATAGATAACGGCTCAGTCTCCGGCTGGGCCGTTATTAGTAATAAGAGGAAAAAGAACTGCTTTATAACATACAGCAGTCTTTTTTCTTATAAAACGATTTTGCCAGGGGCTGCATAGATACATAAAGGAAGTGAGAAAATGGTGCCGGAAAGTTATCGGTGGGAATATATACGGACGAATCCAGAAGAAGTCAGGCAGTTGGCCATGGAGACAGGATATCCGGAGGTGTTTGCGGGATTTCTTGCGGCCCGTGGCATCAGAAACCGGGCTGAAGCCGAGAAGTTTCTCAATGCTTCAGAAAAAGATATGTATTCTCCGTTTTTGATGAAAGGGATGAATAAGGCCGTTGAAAGAATCAGTCAGGCAGTGGATGGCCATGAAAAAATTACAATTTTCGGTGATTATGATGTGGACGGTATTACAGCTACCAGTATTTTGTATTTGTTTTTAAAAGAGTTGAAAGCAGATGTGAATTATTATCTGCCGGATAGAATGACAGAGGGATATGGACTGAATACAAATGCTGTCCGTATACTGGCTGAATCCGGCACAAGGCTGATGGTAACGGTGGATACAGGTATTTCGGCGGTTGAGGAATGCCGTCTGGCTAAAGAACTGGGAGTAGACGTTATTGTAACGGATCATCATGAATGTCAGGAAAAGCTGCCGGATGCTCTGGCGGTCATTGATGTTAAACAGAAGGATGATAGTTATCCTTTTTTGTATCTCGCAGGCTGTGGTGTATCTTATAAGCTGGTGCAGGGCCTTGCCATGCATAGACAATACACAGGCAATATTGCAAAATATCTGGAATTGGCTGCCGTAGGAACAGTGGCAGATATCGTTCCTCTTTATGACGAAAACCGTATGATTGTCAGTGAGGGATTTCGTCGGATGAAAAATCCGGAAAACAGAGGATTATATAAGCTCCTTGAAAGTGCCGGCTATGACTTTAAACGAAGGATCACCAGTAGTTTCGTAGGCTTTGGGCTGGCTCCGCGGCTTAATGCCGGCGGAAGAATGGGGGATGCAAAAAGAGGTGTTCGTCTTTTTACGACTGATGATGATGCGGAAGCGGCGGCCATCGCGGAAGAATTGAATGTGGAGAACAATCTCAGAAAAGAGACGGAGCAGCTGATACTGAAGCAGGTAACAGATGCTATAGATGATTCGGAAACAATAAAGAACAGTCGGGTTATGGTGGTTGCCGGAGAGGGATGGCATCATGGAGTCATTGGGATTGTATCCTCCAGAATTAAGGATATATATTACAGACCCAATATTCTGCTTTCCATTGAAGATGGGGTAGCGACAGGGTCTGCCAGAAGTATAGATGGTTTTAATCTTTTCGATGCTTTGTGCACCTGCAGTGATCTGATGCTGAAGTTTGGCGGTCATGCTGCTGCCGCCGGTATGTCTTTAAAAGCGGAGAATATTCCTGAATTAACCCGCAGGCTGAATGATTATGCTATGACCCATATGGACAGCCGTATGCTGATTCCTGTTCAGCGGCCGGAGGTGACATTATGTCCTTCGGATATTACAACGGAACTGATTGAATTGCTTGAGCGGATGGAACCATTCGGACAGGATATGCCGGAGCCTCTGGTAGCTGTCAAAGGTTATCTGGGGGAAGTCAGGGCTGTTGGAGCAGATGGCAATACGATGCGAATGAAGCTTATGGATGGACAGAGTTCTCTGACCGCTGTCGGATTTCGCAGGGGTATCCTGAAAAATTATTATCATAGCGGCATGAATGTTTCAATAGCCGGTAATTTGGGCATTAATGTTTATATGGATCGGAAATATCCACAGATTATTTTGAAGGATGTCCGTATTGAACAGGCGAAGGAAATAGAAAAATTAAACCGGATATTTTCTCTGCGTCATATTACGCAGGATTACAGGAATTATTGTAATGGCTGTGAGAAAATCCCCAGGACAGCCTGCCAGGATGTATACCGTTTCCTGAATGGGCATTCCCGAAGGCAGGGAATGGATGGAGAAGGTTATTTGCTCATGGAAGATATTCCATTTGCTGATGATCGGACGGAGATACATCATATTTATATGTTGATGCAGGCACTTTGTGTATTTGAAGAACTGGGGCTTGTAAAAGCAGAAACATCAGGTCCGTATCTGCATTATATACTGGTTAAAGACAGAAAAGCTAAATTGACAGATTCTATATGGTTTAACAGATATTTTGAAGTGTAATTTTATAAATTTCAGGTCTTTTCAATCAAAAGATTTATGTTATAATTTATTTTATACGTAAGAATACAAATATTTGATAAAGGAGCAGTGAGTCTTATGAAGAAATTAGAGGAATATGTCAAAAGCATTCCGGATTTTCCAGAAAAAGGTATTATTTTCAGGGATGTAACGAGTGTTTTACAGGATGCCGACGGTTTGCACATGGCAATTGAGCAGATGCAGGAGAAACTTGACGGTGTCGAATTCGACATTGTACTCGGACCGGAATCCAGAGGTTTTATTTTTGGTGTACCGATTGCTTACAATCTGCATAAGGCATTCGTTCCTGTCAGGAAGAAAGGAAAGCTGCCGCGTGAGACTATAAGCCAGACTTATGATCTGGAATATGGTACTGCGACGATAGAGATACATAAGGATGCTATTTTACCGGGGCAGAAGGTTGTTATTATTGATGATCTGATTGCTACCGGAGGTACAACAGAAGCAATTATCAGGATGGTGGAGGAACTTGGCGGAGAGGTTGTGAAGATTGTGTTCCTCATGGAGCTTGCAGGTTTGAAGGGCCGCGAGAAGCTTAAAGGTTACAGCATTGATTCTGCGATTATATATGAAGGTAAGTAATGACGGAAGAGGACAGCGGCGATATGAAGGACGGGAGTAAAGAAGCTATGAATAAGGAATTGCCAATCGGAGAGAAAGAACTGATTCGTACCCAAGATTTTGAAACTCCGGAAGTACTGTATCAACGACTGATCGACAAAGTAAAAGAATATCATCCGTCAGATGATATCAGTATGATTGAAAAGGCATATAATATTGCTTACAATGCTCATAAAGGACAGATGCGCAAGTCCGGTGAGCCCTATATTATTCATCCCCTCTGCGTAGCATTGATTCTGGCAGATCTGGAGCTGGATAAAGAGACGATTGTCGGTGGTCTGCTCCATGACGTTGTAGAAGATACGGTTATGACGGAGGAAGATATTACAAGGGAATTCAGTGCGGAGATTGCGCTGATCGTGTCAGGCGTTACCAAGCTGGGACAATTGTCCTATTCCAAGGACAAGGTGGAGATTCAGGCGGAGAATCTGCGTAAGATGTTCCTGGCTATGGCCAAGGATATCCGTGTTATTCTGATCAAACTGGCGGACCGGCTGCATAATATGCGTACTTTGAAATATATGCGTCCGGAGAAGCAGAAAGAGAAGGCAAGGGAGACCATGGATATCTACGCGCCTATTGCACAGCGTCTGGGTATTTCGAAGATTAAAATCGAACTGGATGATCTGTCTCTTCGATATCTGGAGCCGGAGGTCTATTATGATCTGGCCCGACAGATTAACCTGAAGAGGAGTGAAAGGGAAGCCTTTGTCAATGCTATTGTGAAGGAAGTCAGTGAGCATATGGAGGCCAGCGGCATTAAGGCTCAGGTTAATGGCCGCGTTAAACATTTTTTCAGCATCTATAAAAAAATGGTCAATCAGGATAAGACGTTGGACGAGATTTATGATCTTTTTGCTGTTCGTATTATTGTAGAGACAGTGAAGGACTGCTATGCGGCTCTTGGTTTAATTCATGAGATGTATAAGCCGATTCCGGGACGTTTCAAGGATTATATTGCCATGCCGAAGCAGAACATGTACCAGTCCCTTCATACGACATTGATTGGACCGGGTGGACAGCCTTTTGAAATACAGATTCGTACTTTTGATATGCATCGTACAGCGGAATATGGTATTGCTGCCCATTGGAAATATAAGGAAGATCCGAATGGTAAGAACATTGAGGACAGTGAGGAAGCTAAGCTGACATGGCTGCGTCAGATTCTGGAGTGGCAGACAGATATGTCTGATAATAAGGAATTTATGAGCCTGTTGAAGAATGACCTGAATCTTTTTGCAGACAGTGTTTACTGCTTTACTCCAGCCGGAGATGTGAAAAATCTTCCGAATGGTTCCACGCCGATCGATTTTGCATACAGCATTCATTCAGCTGTTGGCAATAAGATGGTCGGTGCCAGAGTCAATGGCAAGCTGGTCAATATCGATTATGTCATAAAAAATGGTGACAGGGTAGAGATACTGACATCTGCCAATTCTAAAGGACCGAGCCGGGACTGGTTGAACATTGTCAAGAGTACTCAGGCTAAGAACAAGATTAATCAGTGGTTCAAAACGGAATTCAAGGAAGAAAATATTATTCGGGGCAAGGAATTGCTGGATCGTTACTGCAAGGCAAAGGGTATTATTCTCAGCAATATCCTGAAATCTGAATTTATGGAGAAGGTTCTCAGGAAGTATGGCTTTCTGGACTGGGACGCAGTTTGTGCAGCAGTTGGACACGGAGGCCTGAAGGAAGGTCAGGTCATTAATAAGCTGGTTGAGGAATATCACAAAAAGCAGACAAGAGAGATGACTGACAAGCAGCTGCTGCGTCAGGTGAATGAAGTGAGACAGCGTCCTTCCGAGGCAGTGCAGCCTCATAAGAAAGGCAGCAAAAGCGGTATTGTTGTCAAGGGTATTGATGATGTGGCAGTTCGTTTTTCAAAGTGCTGCAATCCGGTGCCCGGAGATGAGATTGTTGGTTTTATTACCAGAGGCAGAGGGGTATCCATTCACAGGACAGATTGTGTGAATGTGCTGCACTTATCTGAATCGGAGCGACAGAGGATGATAGATGCGGAGTGGCAGGAAGACACATCGGCAGGCAATGGCGGTCTTTATAAAGCAGAATTGAATATTTATGTTCATGACGGTGTTGGTGTGCTGATACAGATTGCACAGGTATTTTCTGAACGTGATATTAATGTAACGGCTATGTCCAGTCGGTCGGGTAAGAATAATACAGCTACTATCAATGTCAGTTTCGATATTAACGGTAAATATGCATTAAATAAAATTATTGATAAGCTGCGTTCATTGGACTGTGTATATGATATAGCCAGAACAACAGGCTGATACTGTTTTTAAACAAGGAGATTAAAATGAGTCAGATAGAGATTAAATCATTTTTATTGGGCATGGTTGCCACAAATTGTTACCTTATCATCAATAAAGAGACCCGGGAGGCTCTGATCGTAGATCCTGCAGATGATGCTCTGAGAATCAGCAATGCCGTTGAGCAGGGAAGATGGAAGCCGGTTGCTATTCTGCTGACTCATGGTCATTTCGATCATATTCTGGCAGTTAATGATCTTAAGAAACGTTATCAATTACCGATATATGCCCATGTGGAAGAAGAAGATGTCCTGAAACAGACTTCTCTTAACATGAGCGGTATGATCGGACAGACGTATATGACAGAAGCCGATATATATGTAAGAGATGGCGAGCATCTGAAGCTGGCAGGATTGGATATTATCGTTCTTCATACACCGGGACATACGAAAGGCAGCGTCTGCTATTATTTGCCGGAAGAAAAAGTACTGATGAGCGGTGACACATTGTTCCATTGCTCCATTGGACGGACAGATTTCCCTACAGGAAGCACGTTGGGACTGCTTCGTTCAGTTCAGGAAAAGCTGTTTGTACTCCCGGATGATGTGAAAGTCTATCCGGGACATGACAGTGTGACCAGTATTGGCTATGAGAAACAGTATAATCCGTTTTTTTAAGGCTGTTGCTTAAATATGCTGTTCTTTTTGTTTGGGTATCTGAGCGAATTATTTGCAGATTAAAATAAATTCAGCGAATATGATTACACTAGATACCCGAACAACCGGGAAGCAGTATGTTGAGTGACAGCCCCTTTATTTGGAGGTATTCTATGATTGCTTTACATATGAATCGAACAGATTATGAAAATGATATCAGGGCATTGTTGATGGCCTTTTTTTATGGCGAAAAGATTGTGATGGATGCCAATGACTGGACACATTGTCTGGAAGTCTGTTATGAGGAAAATATGGTTCGGGCAAAACTGACAGACAGTGAAGGAAAGAGTGAGACGGGATCTGTTATCTGTGTGTTTTCGGATTACAAGGAAACAAGAAACCGCATCAAACAAATGGTCTACGGTATTTTGTCGGCTTATACGGGTCAGGAATTGCCATGGGGAACATTAACGGGCATCAGGCCTACAAAACTTCCAATGGAACTTTTTGAGAAGGGAGCATCAGACGGCGAAGCGATTGAATTTCTCAAGAAACATTATCTGGTATCAGATGAGAAGGCGGCGTTATGTGCTGAGGTGGCCAGAAATGAGGAAACTGTTCTGAGGGGTATAGATTATGATCATACTTTCAGCCTCTATGTGGGAATTCCATTCTGTCCTTCCATTTGTGCCTATTGTTCATTTTCATCTTATCCGTTATCTGTCTGGGAAAAACAGGTGGACGCTTATCTCGATGCGCTGGAAAAAGAAATTGAGGCGGCTGCATCTATGATGGGAGAGAAGAAGCTGCTTACATTTTATATGGGTGGGGGGACACCGACCTCTCTTTCTGCTGAGCAGATGGACCGTCTGCTTACCTGTCTGGAAAAACATTTTGATATGGCAGGTGCCCGGGAAAGAACTGTGGAGGCAGGACGCCCGGACAGCATGACGCAGGCAAAGCTGGAAGTTTTGAAAAATCATCAGATTGATCGTATCTCTATTAATCCACAGACCATGAATCAGGATACGCTGGATCTCATTGGTCGTCGGCATACTGTGAAGGATGTCATTGATGCTTTTAATATGGCCAGAGAGCTTGGATTTCATAATATTAATATGGATCTGATTGCCGGGCTTCCGGGAGAAACTTCAGTGCATATGCGCAGAACCATGGATGCCATTGTTTCTTTGAAGCCGGATAGTGTGACTGTCCATTCGCTGGCATTGAAGCGGGCAGCTTTTCTGAATCAAAACAGAGAACAATTTCCGGTGGCTTCGGAAGATGAAGTGAATCGGATGATTGGTATCAGTCATGAGGGCGCACGGACGATACAGGCGGAACCTTACTATTTGTACCGGCAGAAGAATATTGCCGGTAATCTTGAAAATGTGGGTTATGCGAGAAAAGGCTGTGAAGGTCTTTATAATATTCTGATCATGGAGGAAAAACAGAGTATTCTTGCCCTGGGTGCAGGCGCATCTTCCAAATTTGTTTTTGAAGGTGTGGAAGGGCCGAGAATTGAGCGGGTGGAGAATGTAAAAAGTGTCAAAGATTATATAGAACGTATTGATGAAATGATAGCCAGAAAAAAGAATTTTTTACAAAAACAGTGAAATAGCTTTAAAAATATAGATAAATGTGCTATAGTTGTTATGCCTGATTAACAATCGTGCTTCAGATATGCACAATAGGAGGTAAAAATGGACGTTATTGAATTAAAGAAAACTGCCAATGAAGTCCGTAAGGGAATCGTGACAGCTGTTCATGCTGCAAAGGCCGGTCATCCAGGTGGATCTCTGTCTGCAGCTGATGTATTTACGTATTTGTATTTTGAAGAAATGAATATTGATCCAAAGAACCCTCAGAAGCCGGACAGGGATCGTTTTGTTCTGTCCAAAGGGCATACAGCGCCTGGATTATATTCAACACTGGCACAAAGAGGATATTTCCCGGTGGAAGACCTGAAAACACTGCGCCATATCGGTTCTTATTTGCAGGGACATCCGGATATGAAACATATTCCTGGTGTGGATATGTCATCAGGATCTCTGGGACAGGGGATTTCTGCGGCTGTCGGTATGGCATTATCAGCAAAGCTCAGCCATGAGGATTACCGTGTCTATACATTACTGGGGGATGGTGAGATTCAGGAAGGACAGGTATGGGAGGCGGCCATGTTTGCCGGTCATCGTCAGCTTGACAATCTGGTTGTCATTGTGGATAATAATGGTCTGCAGATTGATGGTAATGTAGCGGATGTCTGTTCACCGTATCCAATAGATAAGAAGTTTGAAGCTTTTAATTTTCATGTGATTGCAGATGTGGATGCCCACGATTTCGAGGCATTAGCGGCAGCATTTAAGGAAGCGAGAGAGACAAAGGGGATGCCGACAGCCATTATATTGAAGAGTACGAAGGGCAAAGGAGTATCCTTTATGGAAAATAAAGCCGGTTGGCATGGAAAGGCACCGAATGATGAGGAATATGCCATTGCCATGGATGAATTGGAGAAAGCAGGTGAAGCACTGTGTCAGAAGTAAAAAAGATTGCTACAAGAGAAAGTTACGGCCATGCTCTGGTGGAGCTTGGAGAGCAGCATGAGAATATTGTCGTATTAGATGCAGATCTTGCTGAGGCAACCAAGACAGGTATTTTTAAGAAAGCTTTTCCGGAGAGACATATTGACTGTGGTATTGCCGAGAGCAATATGATGGGGATTGCAGCCGGATTAGCAGCAACAGGAAAAGTACCTTTTGCCAGTTCCTTTGCCATGTTCGCAGCAGGACGTGCTTTTGAACAGATCAGAAACAGTATTGGTTATCCACATTTGAATGTCAAGATTGGTGCAACCCATGCGGGCATCTCTGTAGGTGAGGATGGTGCAACCCATCAGTGTAACGAAGACATTGCTCTGATGCGTACTATTCCGGGCATGGTTGTCATTAACCCGTCTGATGATATTGAAGCGAGAGCAGCAGTAAAGGCGGCATATGAGCATGTTGGTCCGGTTTATATGCGTTTTGGCCGACTGGCAGTGCCTGTCATTAATGATAATCCGGATTACAAGTTTGAGCTTGGTAAGGGCGTCGTATTGAGAGAAGGTACAGATCTGACAATTGTTGCAACAGGCCTCTGTGTGGGTGAGTCTCTGGCAGCTGCTGAGAAGCTGGCAGAGGATGGAATCAGCGTTCAGGTTATCAATATCCATACGATTAAACCGATTGACGCGGATCTGATTGCTGAAGCAGCAAAGAAGACCGGCAGAATTGTTACTGTGGAAGAGCATTCTGTAATTGGTGGTCTTGGAAGTGCTGTATGTGATGTACTGTGTGAAAGAGAACCGGTAAAGGTTTTGAAAATTGGTATGAACGATATGTTCGGTGAATCCGGTCCGGCAGTGAAGCTGCTGGAAAAATATGGATTAGACGCAGCAGGCATTTATCAGAAGATTAAAGAATGGAATAAATAGCTGTATTAATTATTAGAAAGAAATTTGGCCGCATGATGAGTTTAGTCCTTCATTATGCGGCCAGTTCTTTACATCAATTTTTTCTTGAGATCGCTGCGTTCTTCAATAGCAATTCCCAATGATTCTAATGCTTCGTCTGCTGTCAGGTTCAATTGCAGCATAATATCGCATTACGGGTTCGGATAGTTGGGAAATATTGTTGTAATTTGTTCGGCATGACTTATTCCTCCTGAGATTCTGTTTTTACAAATAGAACGATTACTTTGGACAACATGTATCATATGACCTCATTATAAAACATGATTTTTCTGATTTCACTTATCAAATATCGCAAAATTCGACATTGTTCGACAGGAAGGGAGGTTGACAAGAAATAGAAACGATGATAATATAATGATATTAAAATGATATCAAAAAAGGAGGGCGTCTGATGAGTAAAGACAGTAAAAGAAATGGAGTAAGAGATGTTAAGGAAAAACAGCTGAAGGTGGCCAGCGGTTATGCCATGGTGGTATTTATTATTATTCTGGCATTGCTTGATATTTTATTATGGGTTGCAGGAATATATAATGGCGTGATGTATGAATATCGTCCGGCTGTAACAATCCTTTGTATTATTGCGGCTGTTCTGACTGCGGTGCTGTTTTTCGTATTGCTGGCCGGTTTCCATGTGGTGAATCCAAATGAAGCGCTGGTTATGACCTTATTTGGCAATTATTATGGAACTGTCAAGCAGCCGGGATTTTATTTTACCAATCCTTTTGCTGCAGCAGCCAGTCCGGTGAAGGGGAAGGGCGGCAGAAAAATTTCTTTGAAGACAATGACGCTGAACAATGACAAGCAGAAGGTGAATGATGTTCTGGGCAATCCGATTATTATCGGTGCAGTCGTAATCTGGAGAGTATCTGACCCGACAAAGGCAGTTTTTAACGTTGAGAATTATCGGAATTATCTGTCTATTCAGTGTGACTCTACCATTCGTAATATTGCAAGATTGTATCCTTATGATACAATAGAAGAAGACGAAAATGGCAGAGATGAGAAGACACTGAGAGGCAGCAGTCAGGAGATAGCGGAAAGTATGCGTGCTGAACTCCAGAAGCGAGTGGAGGAAGCGGGACTGGACATCATTGAAGTGCGGATCACGCATTTATCTTACGCAGAAGAAATAGCTGCGGCCATGCTTCAGAGGCAGCAGGCAGTTGCGGTTATAGCGGCACGTAAAAAGATCGTGGAGGGTGCTGTCAGCATGGTTCAGATGGCCATTGATCAGCTGAGTGAGGAAGAAATCGTAGTACTTGATGAGGAACGCAAGGCGGCTATGGTCAGCAATTTGTTAGTTGTTCTGTGTGGCAATAAAGATGCACAGCCGATTGTCAACAGTGGCTCTATCTACTAGTAAGGATGATGTGATTTGGCAGGGAAAAAAGAGATAAATGCTGCGAATGTGGATGAGAGAGAAGCTGCCTTGACTGAGCGGATAGCAAAGCTGACGGCCATGGAGCAGGAGGCGGCAAAGCGGGAAAAGGCTCTGAAGGAGAAGGAAAAAGCGAAAAAGCAGATCCTGCTAAGACTGTCCCCTTCGTTGTGGCAGGAACTGGCTTCATGGGCGGAGGATGATTTCAGGTCAATCAATTCCCAGATTGAGTATCTTTTGACGGAAGCTGTAAAAAAGAGAAAAAAATGATAATAGAAAGCAGTATGGCTGCTGTGGACATCCGATTAATGTTCAGGAGAAAGTCATACTGCTTTTGCTATTATTCGTCTACTGAGAACTGATAGACAGTAGTGCTTCTGTATTCTTTGTCGGCTTTGAGTATAGGAGACGGAAACTCAGGGTGTGACAGTGCATCCGGATAAAATTGGGTCTCGATGGCTATGCCGCTGTTTGCATGATAGATATTCCCGGATTTGCCTGGGGCTTCTGTCAGATAATTGCCTGTGTAAATCTGGACACCAGGCATATCTGTGCTGACATACATTTTAATGCGTGTCTTAGGTGACATGAGGATACAGCATGGACGCATGCCCTCACCGTCAATACAGAAGTTATGATCGTAACCGCCGCCGAATCTAATTTGCTCATTATCTGCATGTATATCCTGACCGATCGGTTTAGCGCTTCGGAAATCGAACGGAGTCCCTTCTACATTCATAAGGTGTCCTGTTGGAATAAGAGCGCTGTCAACTTCGGTAATGGCTGATGCGTAAAGCTCCAGTGTATGATCGAGAATGGAACCTGAGCCTTCGCCGGAAAGGTTGAAGTAGGTATGATTTGTCATGCTGACGATGGTATCTTTATTGCTCCAGCCATAGTAATTCAGAACCAGATTATCATTATCATCGAAGATATAGCTGACAACTGCAGCAAATTCACCCGGATATCCTTCATCCATGTCAGGAGACAAATAACCGAAGGTGGCAGTGTCATCATAGTCGCTTCTAAATTTGAATATCTGTTTATCAAATCCTTTTGTTCCGCCATGCAGATGATTAGCACCATCATTGGCGGCCAGTGTATAGGTTTTTCCATTTAAGGTAAAGCTGCTGCCGCCAATGCGGTTGCCGACACGTCCGATGCATGCTCCGAGATAGTCCGGATTGTTTTCGTATTCTTCGACTGTATTATAGCCAAGACAGCAATCGATGAAGTCTCCGGCTGCATCTTTGATACGGATCGACTGAATAGTAGCACCGTAATCCATAATCGATACAGAGTTGCCGATGGAATTGGTGATCGTATATAAAGTCACGGTTCTTCCGTCCTTTGTTTTTCCAAACTCGCGCTGTGTAATACTCATATAAGTTCACTCCTTATTTATCATGTATTCCACTCTATTATAACCTCTTTTTTTATGAAAATCTATCCTGTAATTCGAAATCAGTCATCACTAAATTGTTTGCCCGTATGATCCATATGATATTTTCCGGTATAGATTAACTGAGAGACCGGAACAATCTCGAAACCTTTATCCTGAAGGCCTGTGATGACGCGTTCCAGAGCATCTTTGGTGTATTTGGCACCGTTGTGCATGAGAATAATGGCACCATTTTCAAGCGCTTTATGATTTAGTACCGTATCAACAATACTGTCAGCACCATAATCTTTCCAGTCCAGACTGTCTACAGACCATTGTATCACATGATAGCCTGCATTATTGGCTGATTCAATCAATGTATTATTATAATCACCGTAAGGTGGGCGGAACAGAATCATATCAGTTCCAGTCAGCGTTTTGATTCTTTCATGTGCTTCCATAATTTCCTGTGTACATTCTTCATCGGACAATTGAGACATCTGTTTATGGTTTTCAGAGTGATTGCCCAGATCATGGCCTGCAGACGCTATTTTTTTCACGTCATCGGGATAGGATTCAATCCAGCCTCCTGTCATGAAAAAGGTTGTTTTGACATGATATCTGTCAAGAATATTCAAGATGATGTCGGTGTCTTCATTGCCCCATGCTGCATCAAAGGAGATGGATACCTGTGGTTTATCTGTATTCACACAGTAAATAGGTAATTTGCGTTCGGAAGAAAGCAGTACAGAGGGGGCGTGACTGTTTAAAAAAGTTGAGACGGCGGCCGGAGCAGAAGGAAAAAAGATATGAATCATAAGGAAGAATGTCAGGATGATACTGCAGACGACACAGCCTGTTTTTAAAAAAAGTGGAAGAGAATGATGGATTTTATGGATTACAGGTTTCATAGAGCACTCCATGAGTGATTTATCATACTATATGCTAAAAAAAGCGTGAATAGAAGAAAAATGGAGCCGCCACATTGATGCGGCGGCTCCATGAGGCCAATGTACCGGATTATTTACCAAGACCCATGAGTTCATCTTTAAAGATACGTTCATCCATTGTCTTGACATCTTTCATAATCGGAGTGAAGTCCATCATATCAAGGATATCTTTCTGCAGATCGTAGCCAGGAGCAACTTCTGTGAGCTCTACGCCTTCATCTGTCAGTTTGAATACAGCGCGTTCTGTAACATAGAATACTTTCTGGCCGGATTCCTTTGCATAATCAGCGGAGAATGTAACCTGTTCCACCTGTTTGATAAATTTCTTCTTGCCTTTAGCTGTAAAGGTACCACAGAAGATAACAACAGGCGTGTTCTGAGTGATGTTGATGAAACCGCCGCAGCCTGCTACTTTTGTGCCGAACTTGGAAACGTTGATATTACCTTTTTCATCACACTGGGCAAGACCAAGGAATGCAATATCAAGGCCGCCGCCATCATAGAAGTCGAACTGGAAGGACTGATGAAGAACACAATCCGGATTGATTGTAACACCAAAGTCACCGCCGCTTGCCGGTGTACCGCCGATAGTACCGCTCTCTGTTGTCAGGCACATACCGCCGATGCCCTCTTCAGCAGCTACCGCAGCAATACCTTCAGGCATACCAATACCAAGGTTGACAACTGCGTTTGGCTTTAATTCCATAGCACAGCGACGGGCAATAATCTTACGGTCGCTCATTGGCATTGGAGGAATGGCATCCATAGGGATTCTCTTCTCACCGGAAATTTCAGGTTTGTACTGGCTGCCGTTGGTCTGCATATGGTTTTCAGGCTTTGCAACAACGATGGCATCAACATAAATGCCAGGAATCTGAACAAGACGTGTATCAAGAGAACCGTATTCAACTACCTTTTCAACCTGCACAATAACATGACCGCCGTTTGTCTTGGCTGCCTGTACACATGGAAGGACATCAGCGAAAACGCCTTCCTTCTCTAATGTACAATTGCCATGTGTATCAGCATATGTAGCACGTACAATACTTACATTAACAGGAATGGATGGATAGAAAAGCTTTTCCTGTCCATTGATATTAATAACCTGTACGATATCGCCCCGCTCACGTGCCTTATCATTGAGCTTGCCGCCTTCGATACGAGGGTCAACGAAAGTCTTAAGACCTACATGTGTAATCAGACCTGGACGCTTGGCAGCGATTTCACGGTATAACTGGGATACAACACCCTGTGGAATATTGTAAGCAGCAAATTTGTTCTCGAGAGCAAGCTTCTGCATTCTAGGTTCAAGGCTCCAGTGACCGCCAATCACACAGGAGCAGAGACCCTCTTCTGCCAGATGGTTCAGCTGTCTTTCCTTGCTGTCACCCATACCTGCGGCATAGAGTACGGTCAGATTTTTTGGTGAACCTGTAGCCAGGAATTCTTCCTGCATTGTTTTTGTAACTTCTTCTGGATGAACTGCACCTACAAAGCCGTTGAAAGCAACTGTATCACCATCTTTGATAAATGTATGAATTGCCTCAGCAGCTGTCATAATTTTTGCCATTTTAATAAGCCCTCCTTTTTATGATATCCTGATTATTATGACAGGATAAATGTCTATACTCATATATTATACTGGAAAAATAGGTAATTTGTAAATACATCTTTTGTTCTGAAAATGAATAACAGCATCCATAAATTGAATAATGTCAATAAAAACAGACAAAAATAGAATGTAAAAAATGTAAGTAATACACAAAAAAAGAAAGCGTGCAGGGATTTTTTGCAGGTAAATAATGGTTGATTTGTCCAAACTTTGTACCTGGAAAAATACAATAAGTAACGAAAATATATAAATAAATGGGCTGTATGAAAAGTATTCAGAGTTCCGGATTTCTATGAAAAGGGCGAAGAATGTTGATATAACAGGTTATAGCTGGCTTTTTGGAGATAAATGGATTATAATAAGTAATGAATAGGGAGTTATTGAAGTAAAGGGAGGAAATAATGTGGAACTGAAAATGGAGGTTGCTCAGACTCTTGGTTTATCCCAGCGGATGATTCAATCGACGGAGATTCTTCAGATGAGTGCCCAGGAACTGGACACGTATCTGAAAGAGCTTGCAGTGGAGAATCCTGTGGTGGATATAGAAGAGAAGTATGAGAAACAGGGTGAATCGGAAAGGGATGTAGAATTACAGAAAAAGCTGGAATGGCTTGCCAGCAGTGATGAACAGAATCGTGTTTATTATTCGGAAGAATACAGCAGCGATGAGGATGATAATCAGGATATGTGGAATGTCAGTGACAACAGGGGGGAAGATCTGGCAGAGTATCTCATGAGTCAGCTGGTAACTTTGGCATTAAATGACAAGCAGCAGGCCATCGCAGAATATCTGATCGATCTTTTGGATTCCAGAGGGTATTTTACCGAATCTGTGGAACAGATATCTGACAGACTCAATATCAGTCAGGAGGAGCTGCTCGGCGGTCTTGCTATCGTACAGACACTTGAACCTGCGGGAGTAGGCGCACGCAACCTGAGTGAATGCCTGCTGCTTCAGATGGACCGGCAGAAGATCGAGGATAAAGTGACAAGAGAAATTGTGGCAAATTATCTTGAACAGATTGGCAAGAATCAGCTGCCACAGATTGCAAAAAAAATGAAAATCACGGTGGAAGATGTTCTGCAGGCAAAAGAAGTTATTAAAACTTTAAATCCAAAGCCGGGCAACAGCTTCAGCTCCAGAGAGAATCTGAAGTATATCACACCGGATGTGACAGTTGTAAAGCTGAAAGATTATTACGAGATTCTTCTCAATGAATATATGTATCCCAGGATATCTATTAATGGATATTATAGAAATATGCTGAAAACGGGCAGTGATAGAGAGACAAAGGAATATGTCACTACGAAGGTTAAGCAGGCGGAGTGGATTATGCAGTGTGTATCCCAGAGAAATGTGACATTGATGAATGTTTCAAAATGTATCGTGGATATTCAGGAAAAATTTTTTACATATGGTCCGGGGTATCTGCAGCCACTGAAGCTGGCAGACGTGGCGGAGGCAATTGGGGTACATGAATCAACAGTCAGCAGGGCTGTTAAGGATAAGTATCTTCAGTGTTCATGGGGTATTTATCCGATGAATTATTTCTTTGTATGTGCCATCAGTAAAACAGGAAGGGAGAATACGGCGACTGCGGATAAAGCCAAGACACTATTAAAAGAGATTATTGACAGTGAAAATCACGAGAAACCATACAGTGACAGAATACTTGCTGAGAAACTGGCGGAAATGGGCGTGAATATTTCAAGGAGAACTGTCACAAAATACCGTGAAGCCATGGGACTGAAGGATGCCAGCGGAAGGAAGGTATTTTAAACCTTTCCTGACAGATGACAGGATGATTTCACAGATAATGAATCACAAATAATGAATATGAGAAGCGTGTTGCCATATGGACAGCCGCTTCCTTTTTTTATAATAAATAACCGGTTCTTTTTAGTATTGAGAAT
>JAEDGN010000007.1 GCA_016297495.1 Coprococcus sp. | reverse complement strand
CGATGATTACGCACTGCCAGAAGTGCCGCTTCATTGATGATATTGGCCAGATCAGAGCCGACAGCACCGCTGGTTGCCAGTGCAATCTCATGAAAATCCACCGTCTCATCCATACATACATTCTTCGCATGTACTTTCAGGACATCGATACGTCCCTTCAAATCAGGACGTTCCACGATAATACGTCTATCGAAACGTCCCGGACGCAGAAGCGCCTTATCAAGGATCTCAGGACGGTTCGTTGCCGCCAGAATAATAATACCTTTGGAAGGGTCAAAGCCATCCATCTCAGCCAGCAGCTGATTCAGCGTCTGCTCACGCTCATCATTGCCGCCATATCTGGAATCACGACTCTTGCCAATAGCATCAAGCTCATCGATAAAAATGATACACGGTGCAGACTGCTGGGCCTGTTTGAACAGATCCCGGACACGCGAAGCACCCACACCGACAAACATCTCCACAAAATCGGATCCTGACAGACTGAAAAACGGCACATTGGCCTCACCTGCCACAGCCCGCGCCAGCAATGTCTTACCTGTACCGGGAGGACCCACCAGCAATGCACCCTTCGGCAGCTTGGCACCGATTTTTGTATATTTGCCCGGATTATGCAGAAAATCCACAATTTCATACAGTGATTCTTTTGATTCCTCCTGCCCGGCAACATCCTTAAATGTAACACCTGTCTGCTTCTGTACGTACATCTTGGCCGTACTCTTGCCGACGCCCATCATTCCGCCGCCGCCTTTGAAAGCAAAACGGTAAAAAATCATCATAATAGCTACCATCAGCACCATTGGAATCACAAATGATAAAATACTGCTCAAAATATAGGTAGATGTATCCACTGTTTTGCGTGAATAAGTAACATTCGCCTCATCCAGCATCTCATACATCCGGTCATCCTCCACATTGCCCGTATAATAGGTAACACCCTTATTATCTTTTTCCTTAAAATAAATACGGTCCGAATCCAGTTCTGCTTCATCGACCCTGCCGGCCTGTACAGCCTGCAGAAACTCTGTATAAGTCACTTCTTTCTGAGAAGCTGAAGCAATCTTTCCGGACAGCATCTGAACAATCACCATAATACCAATGGCTATAACCACCATAATAAGGAGACTCTGTTTATTCATGTCATCCTTCTTATTGTTATCGCCCGGCTGATTGTCCGGATTCCTGTTGTTCATGTTCTGATTATCCATATATCCTCCTGCCTATAGGCTCATCATTGTCCTATGTAGACACCCGGTATTCATCACCGGATGCACTTAATATATTATAAGTAAATATCAATATCAAATCAATAGCAAAAAAAAGTTTTCACAAAATCTTTACATTTAAAACTGCATCAATTTGCTTATTTCCATATATTCCCATATATGTAAATAACTGTTTTTGCATGGAATAATTCATTTGAATTTTTAAAAAAAGTTATGGATTCTTATAAAAAGGTGCGTTATAATATCCTAGTTATTTTTAATATTGTTCGACAGCAGAATGTTTATTCATTATAAAAGGAGGCTCATTATGGCAGTAAAGTATGTATTTGTCACAGGTGGTGTTGTATCCGGTTTAGGCAAAGGTATTACAGCAGCTTCTCTTGGAAGACTTCTAAAAGCCCGCGGATATTTTGTCACCATGCAGAAATTCGACCCTTACCTGAACATTGACCCGGGCACCATGAACCCGTATCAGCATGGAGAAGTTTTTGTTACCGATGACGGTACAGAGACAGACCTGGATCTCGGACATTATGAACGTTTTATTGACTGCTCTCTGAATAAGATGTCCAATGTGACCAGCGGAAAGGTTTTCTGGGATGTATTATCCGGTGAAAGAAGGGGCGATTATGGCGGCAGTACCGTACAGGTTATCCCTCACATCACCAATGCCATCAAGAGCCGTTTTTACAGAAATCCTGCCTCCCGTGATACAGAAATCGCTATTATTGAAGTTGGTGGTACAGTAGGCGATATTGAAAGTCAGCCATTCCTGGAATCCATCCGTCAGTTCCAGCACGAGATCGGCCGCGAGAACTGTATGTTGATTCATGTTACACTGATTCCTTATATCAAATCTTCAGGAGAAATGAAAACAAAGCCTACTCAGAACACAGTTAAAGATCTTCAGGCACTGGGCATCCAGCCGGATGTCATTGTCTGCCGTTCCGAACTGCCTCTGGATGACGGCATCAAAGACAAGATTTCTCTGTTCTGTAATGTGGATGTCCACAATGTCATCGAGAACCTGGACGTGGATGTTCTGTATGAAGCGCCGCTTGCTCTCGAAAAAGAAAGACTGGCTCATGTTGTATGTAAACGACTCGGCATTGACTGCCCGGAACCGGATCTGGAGGACTGGAAAGCCATGGTTCACGCATGGAAGAATCCGACGAAGACAGTACACATTGCCCTTGTCGGCAAATATGTCCAGCTTCATGATGCCTATATCAGTGTCGTTGAATCCCTGAAGCATGCCGCATGTGCTAAAGGTGCTGAAGTGGATATACAGTGGGTCGATTCTGAACTGGTAAGTTCCTTCAATGTAGATCAGATTCTCAAAGATGCCGACGGCATCCTTGTTCCGGGCGGTTTTGGTGACAGAGGCATCGAAGGCAAGATCACTGCCATCGAATATGCCCGCACTCATAACATACCATTCCTTGGTCTCTGCCTTGGTATGCAGATGGCCATCGTTGAATTTGCAAGACATGTTCTGGGATATACCGATGCCCACAGTTCAGAGCTGAACCCGAACACAACTCATCCGGTCATTCATATCATGCCGGATCAGCATAATGTCACCAACCTGGGCGGCACGCTCCGTCTGGGTGCATACAAATGTGTTCTGGATGAAAATTCAAAGGCCTTTGAGCTCTATGGGCAGAAGGTTATTGAAGAACGTCACAGACATCGATACGAAGTCAATAATGAATATCGAAATGTCCTTACCGAAAACGGTATGCAGTTATGCGGTATTTCCCCGGACGGACGTATTGTGGAGATGATTGAACTGAAAGATCATCCATGGTTTATTGCCACACAGGCTCATCCGGAATTTAAATCCCGGCCGAATAAACCACATCCACTCTTTAAGGGATTTATTGAAGCCTCCCTTAATCGCCAGTAATGGGACAGGGGGACGGTTCTATGTCCCATATTTAAAAAATATGGGACATAGAACCGTCCCCCTGTCCCGCTTTTTAATCGTTTTTCAGGTCTCCCAGAACAGCCAGAAGGCCGCCTACAAAAATAGCTACATCCCCCAGATTGAAAATAATCCGCTCCAGCTTTTTACTGCCAATACTGATACGAAAATAATCCGTCACCTGTTGATGCATGATCCTGTCATAGGCATTGCTGGCAGCTCCGCCCAGTAACAAGGCCAGCCCCAGTTTGATAAGCGGCGAGCTTTTTTTTCTCAAAGCCCCCATCAACCCTGCTGCTAGTACTCCCAGTGCAAACACCGTAATGCCAAGAAGCATCCGCGGCTTATCCTTCATCCATCCAAGCATTGCTCCCGGATTATGATACCTTGTAATAATAATATGTCCGCCCATGACCGGTTCATGACAATTCTCTTTTTTATGTTCATCAATATAATGTTTAACACACAAATCAGTCAGGCATGCCCCCACTGCAATAAAAATCCACAGCATATGATTCCTCCTCCCTGACAGCTGCCGTCACTAATAAGCAATCACTTCATGACCATCCTCCGTCACCAGTACCTGAATCTCCCACTGAGCCGAAGGTTTCCTGTCATTGGTATAGACTGTCCATCCATTCTTCGCGTCAACGTGAATTTTATGAGTGCCCATGTTGACCATCGGCTCGATCGTAAACATCATCCCCGGCGCCATGACCATCTGTGTACCTCGCTTATAAATATAGCCCACCCACGGATCCTCGTGAAATTCAAGTCCTACTCCGTGACCGCCTATATTTCTGACAACCTGATAACCATTCCGTGTCGCATGATCATACACAGCCTGACTCATATCTCCCAAAAATCCCCACGGTTTTACCTGCTCGAGTCCCAGTTCCACACACTCCTTTACAACACGTACCAGCTTCTGATTTTCTTCTGATACATTGCCTATACAGAACATCCGGGATGAATCAGAGAAAAACCCTTTATAAATAGTAGAAACATCCACATTAATAATATCTCCATCTTTTAACACCACATTCGGTGACGGAATTCCATGACACACCTGGTCATTGACAGACGTACAGACACTTTTTGGAAATCCCTCATAATTGAGCGGAGCGGGAATACCACCCATTTTCGTTGTTGTATCATAGACAATTCTGTCAATTTCTTCAGTCGTCATGCCAACTTTGATTCTTGCAGCCACCTCATCAAGCACAGCGATATTGATCTTCGCACTCTCACGAATCCCCTGAATCTGAGCAGGTGTTTTGATCAGAGACCTGTCCGGCACAGTATGTCCCTGGGCTCTCAAAGCTTCGATCTTCTCATCAAAATTCTGATGACAGTTTTTATACTTCTTCATGCTGCCACACCAACAAGGATCATTTCTTCCAATTTTAGTATACATTTTATTACTTCTTCTTTCTTCTCATTCATATCATTATTTCTACAGCTGCTGCCGCTCTTATAGTATAGCATGTTTTCAGAAAAAACGCATATATCTTTTCTTTTCTTAAAAAATTAGTTATAATATAATCTGAAATATGTTGATACTAAGGAGGATAGTTATGAATGACATAGATTTTATTTTGCAGTATACCCGTTCACTGCTGGCCATTGACAGTCCGACAGGTTTTACGAAAAAAGCCGCCGAATACGTTATTGATGTTTACCGGCAGATGGGATATTCACCCGTTCTTACAGAAAAGGGTGGAATTTTCATTGACCTTGGCGGCAGAGATGAAGACAATGCCATCCTTCTGACCGGACATCTGGACACCCTTGGTGCCATGGTCCATACTCTGAAATCCGATGGCCGTCTGAAGCTGACACCCCTTGGCGGTCTCACGCCAAATAATATTGAAGGCGAAAACTGCCGGATCTATACCCGCACGGGAAAGGTATATGACGGAACCTTTCAGCTTATCAATGCATCCATCCATGTGAATGATGATTACAATGGCAAGAACCGTACCTTTGATACAATGGAAGTCGTAATTGACGAAGATGTACATGACAAAGCCGGTCTGGAAGCCCTTGGCATCATGACCGGCGATATTGTCTGTTTTGATCCCCGTACCCGCATCACTGAATCCGGCTATATCAAAAGCCGTTTTCTGGATGACAAATTAAGCGTAGGTATTTTGATGGGCTATGCCCGTCATCTGCAGGAAGAAGACATCATCCCTGACAGAAGGATCTATCAGCACATCTCTGTTTTCGAAGAAGTAGGACATGGCAACTCTCATCTTCCGGCCAGTGTCAGCGAAGTATTGTCCGTCGATATGGGATGTGTCGGAGAAGGCTTAAACTGTACAGAACGCCAGGTATCCATCTGCGCAAAAGACAGTCACGGTCCTTACCATTACGATACGGTTACTGCCCTCATAGAAGCAGCAAGAAGCCGGTCCCTTGATTTTGCTGTTGATGTCTATCCCCACTACGGATCCGATGCCGATGCAGCCCTGGATGCCGGTTATGACATCCGTCACGGACTGATAGGTGCCGGCGTCTATGCCTCCCACGGATATGAACGTTCTCACATAGAGGGTATCCGCAATACCTTTGAGCTTTTAAAAGCCTACCTTGGCTAGTTTTATGAGGCGGCTTGTTCCCAGACGGGAAGCTCCCAGTTCAATAAACTTCTCAGCATCCTCGAAGGAAGTAATGCCGCCTGCTGCTTTGATCTTCACATCCGGACCGATATATTTCGCAAAAAGTGCCACATCTTCAAAGGTGGCACCGCCTCCGCCGAATCCGGTAGATGTTTTAATATAATCCGCACCGGCGCTGGTGACAATATCACACATCCGTATCTTTTCCTCTTCCGTCAGTAAACAGGTCTCCACAATTACTTTGAGGATCTTATTATCACAAATATCTTTCAGCGTTCGTATCTCTGTTCTCAAGTCATGAAAACGTTTTTCCTTCACCATTCCCAGATTGATGACCATATCAATCTCATCGGCGCCGTTATCCAGCGCTTCTTCTGTCTCAAGCGCCTTAACTGCCGTCGTATGATAACCGTTCGGAAAACCGATAACCGTGCAGACTGCCATACGTCCACAGACATATGCTTTCACCTGCTTCACTCTGTCAGGCGGAATACAGACAGACGCTGTCTCATAACGGATGGCATCATCACATAGAACCTGAAGTTCCTCCCAGGTGGCTGTCTGAGTCAGCAGTGTGTGATCCACATAATGTAATATTTCTTTTTTTTCCATAAAAAACACCCCTTTTTTAATAAACATCCAATTACAGTCCAAAAAAGCCTTTGACCAGAAACCAGATCACCGGCACCAGCAGTGACGGCAGCATATTCAGAGATTTGCAATCTTTGATGCCAAGAATGGACAAGCCGGAACTGGCAATCAGTATACCACCTACAATAGATATTTCTGCCAGAAGCTCTGTGGTCAGAAATCCTGACAAAAGACCGGCCCCAAGATAAATGCTGCCCTGCCAGATAAACAATACCACTGCCGCCAGTGCAATACCGATGCCATAGGTAGACGCCAGTACCATGGAAGTTACAAAATCCAGCGTCGCATTGGTAAAAAGATAAGTATGATCACCTTGAAGTGCACTCTCGATAGGGCCAAGAATGGAAAGTGTGCCTATACAAAACAGCAGAATAGCCGTTGAAAGTCCCTGCCCAAGATTGGATTTTGAAAATCTGCCTGTTAGTTTCTGGAATTTTCCGTCAATATCAAGAATCGTCCCAAAAAGGCTCCCCACTGCAAGACTTACGATAAAAAGCACCGGATATTGACTATCCGGCATATGACTCACCACCGCATTGATGCCCAGCATAGTGGCCGCCAGCCCCATGGCATTGTAAAGGGCCTGCTGATACTGAGGTTTGATCCCCTTTTTTACCACACTTCCAATAATACTGCCACAGGTTATCGTTGTAACATTCACAATTGTCCCTATCATTTGATTACCTCCAGTATATACAAAGCATCTCTTACATGGGTCTCTGCACTGTTATCCTTCAGTTCATAAAGAGGCCACTCACTGTGATAGCCAAGACATGGACAGATATGCCTGATACCATCCCTCTCCACCTGGCTGCGGTAATGCACATGACCACAGACTGCATAGTGCACAGGATACTGTTTATACAGTTCTTCAAGAGCTGTGCTTCCAAGAAATGCATTGAAAAATCCCCAGTCCTTCTTTTCTTCCGGCACGCAGAAATCCCGCACCGGCAGCATATGGGTCACCATGAGTACAGGCAGATCCCCACAGGCTTCCAGCTGCTGTCTCAGACCTTCAAGGCTGATCCTCATTTGCTGTATATTATCTCTTGTCCACTGATTGAACAGTTTATCCTGCCATGTCCGCCCGCTGACGGACATACCTTCAAGCTGCTCTTTCGTATAGGACGAAGATGCCATTGAATAATCATACCAGCCGATATCTCCGGTCAGTGCAAGACTTACGCCGTCTTTCTCCAGAATCACGTGCTTTCCCGAAAGACAGCGCACATCTTCCCTGTAAGTCTGATAAATAGCCTCTGTCCCCATTCCCGGACAGTTTTTGTTCCACATATCATGATTACCCGGTACATAATATACAGGAAAACTGCAGAGCGCCTGGAGCTGTGCCATGGCTGACCGTGTCATCTCCGGATTCTCACTGATATCACCGGCAACAACCAGCACATCCGCTTTCTGATTTTCTGCCGCTTCTGCCGTTATTTTCAATATAGGATATTCCCTGTTAATATCTATATGTAAATCAGAAATTAAAGCTATCCTCATCTTTTCTCTCCATATCATTGATTCTCTTATTATTGTCCAAAAAGGATCTTGATAAACAGTAATACAAGCACAAATAAAATAATAGGCCTGACTATTTTTTCCCCGTTTTTCAGTACCAGACTGGAACCGGCATAATGACCGGCCATACTGAAAAGAGCCGCAGCCAGCCCCAGCCCCCAGACAATCTTGCCGTTCAGCAGAAATGTCATAAGAGCACCCACATTAGAGGTAAGATTGATCAGCTTTGTAGCTGTTGCCGCCTCCATAGTACACATCCTGGCAAAGCCGATGAGTATGATCAACATAAAGGTCCCTGTTCCGGGTCCGTAAAATCCGTCATAGGTTCCCACAATAAATGCCCCGATCCATGAGATGATCCGTTTTCTGTGACAGGATACAGGATGGGCATCATCAGCAATAAAAACATTTTTTCTGAACACAAAAAAGGCCGCCACAGGAAGAATAATAATGAGCAGATTTTTAAGGATATTCTCATCCACAATCAGTGTCAAATTGGAACCACAGGTTGAACCGACCAGGGACAGAAGAATAGCCGGAAGTAGCAGTTTCCAGTCAATCTTCGTATGCCGGCAGTATCTGACCGTAGATACCAGAGTTCCTATGGATGAAGATAATTTATTCGTACCAAGAGCCATATACATTGGTAATCCGGCAAATACATAGGCCGGCAGAGCAATCAAACCACCCCCGCCGCCGATGGCATCCACAAATCCTGATAAAAAAACAAGGGGGCATACGATTAAAAAAGACATCAGATTCAGTTCCATACTTCTACTCCTGCGCTGCTTCTGTCAGTCCACAGAAAGCCCTTATCTCTTCCATACGTTCCATTGCCTGACGATACCCCATATCATAACCTTCCTGAATCTTCTCCAGATCCCTTTCCATACTGACCAGAGCATGATCCGGTCTGAACAAAAGTGCCTTCCCTTCTGCTTCCAGTTTCTCGCAGTAAGCCACCTGAGCGTTATAATGATCATGCCGCGTAAGCAGGGGCTGCATCATGTTGGGATATCTCTTCTTCATCCAGCGGGCCGCCATCACATTGGAACGATCCTGCACCTTCACATATCCCTTTTCTCTCGTCATAATAATGATATGCTTCCGATAGCCATCCTGCTCCGCCTTGCGAATTGTGATAGGTTCGCAGACACCGCCGTCATAATAATACTGTCCGTCGATCTCTATGGCCGGGAACAGCATGGGAATGGCACAGGTCGCCTGCAGCATCCGGCAGCTTTTATCCATTGTCAGACCATCCATATATTCAATCTCGCCTGTACGGGCATTGGTCACCCCCACAGCCATCGTTCCTTTAAAAGAGCGAAAATTCTCCCATTCAAAGGGCACCAGCTCATTGGTTACTTTATCATAGGCAAATTTAAGACCAAACAAACTTCTATCCGTAACAAAATTACGTACACCCACATACCGTTTATCCCGGCGATAGGTTTTAATAATATGAATATTCCTTCCCTTCTGCTGTGCAATATAAGATCCGGCATATGTGATTCCCGCAGACACACCACTGATATGGGGCAGAATAATGCCCACATCCAGAAATGCATCAAGAATTCCCATGGTAAATACTGTCCGGAATGTACCGCCTTCCAGAACAAGACTGACATCCTTCACATTAATATCAAGCATCTGATCACTCTTTTCATTTTTATTGCAGGCACATTGAATTCAAAACACCTGAAAATGTTGCACCTTTACCCAGTATAATACAAATTTTATGAAATATCGACAATAATTTAAATTATTTCTTTTCAATCTCCTTTTTTTGCGATACAATTAAAAGACAGCGAAGATGACAGGGACAGGGGACGGTTCTGCGTCCCATTGACAGGGACACAGAACCGTCCCCTGTCCCGTCCCCTGTTTCCAAAATAAATATAAGGATGAAATTCTGAAATGCAATTTAAAATTAAAAAACCCGAAATAAATATATCTATTAAGTCATCTGAAATTCAAAAATCTATGGAGCATCTATTTCATCAAAAAGCACTTTTAAGAGTGATTTTATTTTTATGCACTTTTATTTACTGGGAATTTTTGATGCACATGATTCTCTTCAATGATTTCCATGGTCTGCTCTATCCTTTAATTATTTCAGCCTTCATGGGCATAGCCGCCGGCCTGATTACTACCAGCTGCCGTCCGGGAATGAATCTTATCCTGACATGGCTGATCTTAATTTTCCGCTTTTTGCTGATCATGGTCTATCTGATTTTCTGGAAAGTTTTCAGGACGGCTTTCTCCTTTTCCCTGGTCATTGGAGGTACAGAAGGCATCAATGCTCTGACTCAATTCACGGATCTGGTTGTCAATGCGATTATTTCCAATTTATTATGGATCATTTTGTTCGCGTTGCCGCTGATTATCTTTCTTATATTTACAATTTGTAATCCGAAATTCCACTACCTTCGTCCCGGTGTGACAATGAAATGGCTGACGGCAGTCATGATATTGATGGCATTTTTTACCCTGACGATCAAAGCTGATACAACAGATACCTATTCACCTCAGAGCCTGTACAGCAGTCAGTGGGTCAAGGATCTTTCGCTTCGGAAACTGGGGTTGGATCTGACAGTTCTGTCCGATTTCAAATATACACTGTTTCCATCTCTGGTTCCACAGGAGGATTTTACAGCTTACACTGTTCCCACCATTGAAGAACCGGAAGATAAAATGGTTGATATCGTAGAAGTTGTCACCTCTCACCCTGATCTTGACTCTGACGAAGTTGTCTCTCTTTACTATGGGGACAATGTACTGGACTATGATTTCGCAGAGCTGGCTGAAAGTAAAGATGATGAGGATTACAAATGGCTGAACCAATATATGGCCTCTGCAGAGCCAACCACCCAAAATGCATATACAGGTATGTTTGAGGGATACAATCTGATCCTTCTGACAGCTGAATCCTTTTCACCATGGGCCATTGATAAAGACCTGACACCAACCCTCTACAAAATGGTCAACACAGGATTTGTCATCAACAATTTCTATATACCTGCTTTTAACAATACCAGCGACGGTGAATATATGGTATGCACCGGCCTGATTCCAAACGGTCAGGGCAACCATTCCTTCCAGAATTCCGCAGATAACGACATGGCTCTGTGTTTTGGCAATATCCTGGGGCCTCTGGGATATTCCACCAACGCCTATCACAATCATACATACACCTTTTATGAACGTGACGAGACTCACCCCAATATGGGCTATACTTACAAAGGCTATGGAAATGGCCTTGATGTGACCTATGTATGGCCGGAATCTGATCTGGAAATGATGGAGAAATCCATGGATGACTATATTAACAATGAACATTTTCATGCCTACTATATGACAGTCAGTGGCCATATGGAATATAATTTCACCGGCAACTCTATGTCCTATAAGCATTATGATGAAGTCAAAGATCTTGAGATGGATGATCAGATGAAGGCCTATATTGCCTGCCAGATTGAACTGGACCGAGCGCTGGAATACATGATCAGCCGTCTGGAAGAAGCCGGTGTGGCAGATAAAACGGTTATCGCACTGGCACCTGATCACTATCCATATGCCATGGAAGAATTACTGAGCGAAATGATTGGTGAAGAAAGCGTTAACTGGTACGGATTATACGAGAGCAATATGATTCTCTGGAGCGCTTCCATGACCGAATCCGTACAGATTGACAAGGTTTGCTCAAGCATTGATATCGTTCCGACTTTATGCAACCTCCTTGGACTGAATTATGATTCAAGACTCTATATCGGTCAGGATATACTTTCTGATTCCCCGGGGCTTGTCATATTCTCCAACAAAAGCTTTGTCACAGATTATCTCATCTATGACTCTGTTACTGAGTCTGCCAAAATGCTGTCCAATACGGATCTGCCTGAGGGTTATCTGGATACCATGAAGGAGATCGTCAACACCAGATGGACTGCCTCCGGCAAAATACTGACAACGGACTATTATGCCTATCTGAAAGAAAAACTACAGAAAGAGGCGCTGGTCTATTGACTTCTGTTGGAACAGGGGTGGGACAGGGGGACGGTTCTGTGTCCCGAAATAAACGGGACACAGAACCGTCCCCCTGTCCCACCCCTGTCTCTCGCTTAATTATGGACACTATGATGACACATCGGCGATGAGGAAGTCAGCGGCAGAAATGTATAACCATTGGCCAGCCCCCACTGAATGATTTCTTCAACTGCATCCACGCTGAAGTCTTTAATATCATGCTGCAGTACATAAGAGACATTATGGTTTTTAATTCCCTCGATGACATTCCCGGCAACCTCCGATGATGTCGATGCACCGCCGGCATCGTTGCTGTCCACATTCCAGTCGCAGTAGCTGTAGCCTAAAGTATCACAGGATGCCGTAATGGCCGTCATAATCCCCGGACAATATCTTTTGCTGACTTCATTGGATGTTCCTCCCGGAAATCTCAAAAGTGTCGGCCGCACACCGGTCTGGCTCTCGCAGACATCTGCAATCCTGTTCACATCAGCAAAATAGTTCTCTTCGCTGGCATAGACATCACTGAAATCATGAGAATAGGTATGAATGGCAACAGTATGCCCGGCTTCTGCCTCCCTCGCAATCATATTTTTATAATCAGGAAACTGATTGGTCACAAAAAAGGTTGCTTTGACATTGTATTTATCCAGAATCTCAAGCAGATCCTCCGTATATTTTCCCGGTCCGTCATCAAATGTCAGATAGACGACTTTATTGCCGGGATCCTTTACATCAGCAGACGGCGCCGCTTTCACATAAACCGTTCTTGCGCATTCTGCCGCATTCCCGGCTGCATCCACTGCACGATAATGAATCGTGTATTCTCCCGGTGTTGACATATCCGGCTGACCTTCTATGCTGACTTCTACCTCTCCATCCACATTGTCACTGGCCGTACATCCCGGATCGTCAAAGGTGCTCCCGGCTGTCAATACCATCTCAGCTTCTCCGGACATCGTCATCTTTGGTGCTTCCTTATCATCCACATAAACTGTTCGGACTGCTGTCGTCTCATGCCCTGCAGCATCTGTCACAGAATATTCAACAATATAAGTTCCACAGACATCCGTATCCACTTCGCCCCTAATATGTACATTATTCGTCAAATCACCGTCATAATCATCTGACGCTGTAAATCCCGGATCCTCAAAAGCCGTATTCTGATCAATATGCATCTGTTCACTGCCCGCCAGGGTGATCACCGGCGGCACCACATCCACTACATCAATCTCCCTGGTTACTTCACCTTCACAGATCCACCGGACGGAAGCCGTGTAAGATTCTGTGTAGGTTCCGGTCTTACCGGTATCCACAGAACCGCTCCTGCTCACCTCCACCGGTATCCCATTTGAAAACAGAATCGTCCCTTTAAGCAATGCCTCCACCGTTGGCGGTTCATAGTTCTCACCAAAAGCAATCTCCTGTGTCTCCGAATCCGATATATTAAACTCTATGGTAAATTCATTCATATGCCAGACAATGCCAAAAACCGCCAGACAGACAATTAACAAAACAACACATATCTTTTTCCGAATGTTCTTCACTGTCATATTTCCACCGCCTCCATAAAAAAATGATTAAGATATATTCATTGTACCATAGCGGAATATACTATCATATGAATATATCTTTAATCATTTCTTAAGAGTTTCTGTCGAAAATATGATAACGGGACAGGGGACGGTTCTGTGTCCCACATTGAAGGGACACAGAACCGTCCCCCTGTCCTATACCTTAAATATCCTGGCCGGTTCATCCCAGCCGTTGATCACTTCATATTTAATATAGAGATTGACCGGCTCTATGCCCAGCACTTCCCTGTAAATTGCCTTCATGGCACCATCAAAGGACTCAAAGCTCTCATAGTCCCTGCCGCCAAAGAACTTGCACTCCACAAAAGCCGCAGATATATGCGCATTCTCACTGCCGCCCCTGCACAGATGAACACCACCCTCAAAAGCCGTCATCATCCGCACCGGATCCTTACCAAGAATCCGATCCACAATATCCGCCATGAGGCCTCTCAGTTCCAGTTCTTTTTCCTCATCCAACACCACATTCGTCGTCACCCGAATAAAAGGCATTCCTCTTACCTCCGTTTAATACGTTGCCTGAACGAAATCAATGAATTCATCCTTTTCTGCTTCTGTATCCAGTCTGGCTGTCCACATATGATTGCCCATGGCACCTGACAGGATGTCCGGGATTTCCTCATCCATAACGATCTTATCGCCATACTTCCAGCGAATCTCTTCCGGTGTATGGATGTACGGTTTGCCATAACGGCGTCCGGCATAAACAGCAAAATATTTTCTCTGATTCAGATCCACATAGGTCTTGTCATATACGACCATATCGGCCCAGATGCTGTAGACATCCACGCTGTTGGCGTAATTATACATATCCGGTGTCCATCCGCCGGCCGGACGCATATTGACTTCCAGGGCCACAATATCGCCCTTCTTGCCCAGACCTTCCTTATCCTCCACCAGACGGAAGAATTCCAGATGGAAGAAACGGCTTCTCACATCAAAAGCTTTGATGGTGGCACGTCCCTTTTCCCTCAGATCTTCCGGAAGCATATTAGCGGTGTAATATGACAGATGGTCCTTATTATTAACGATATCTGCCACACTTCTCGGCCAGGAAACCGTTGTCTCAAAGATAATATCCCCGTTGCTGTCGGAAATACCGTCATAGGACCAGATATCACCGGTAATAAATTCTTCCATGATATAGTCCACATTCTGTTTTGTGGCATAGAACCAGCGCATAGCGTCCTCATTGCTCAGCTTATAGCTTTCCTCAGCACCCATACCGCCATCCGGCTTCACAAATACTGGATAACCTACTTTTGCCGCAAAGGCCAGTCCCTCTTCAAGGGTCGATACCATATGATATCTTGCCACCGGTACACCTGCTTTTTCATAAAAAGCCTTCATGGCAGATTTTCTTCTGACATTGGCTACCTGCTCGCTCTTCATACCTGTTGTAATATTGAAATCGGTACGAAGCCTTGCATCCTGGCTCAGCCAGTATTCATTATTGCTCTCGAGCCAGTCGATCTTGCCGTACTTGTGGGTAAAATAACCCAGCGCACGAACCATCTGGTCATAATCCTCCATGCTGTCCACACGGTAATATTCCGTCAGACTGTTCTTCACATTCTCTGACAGGCTGTCATAAGGTGCATCACTCAGCCCCAGAACATTTACGCCTCTTTTTTTCAGACGATCGCAGAAATTCCAGTACGAAGCCGGAAACTGCGGAGATACAAATACAAAATTCATAATCCATCCCTCTTTCTTTATGCTTTATCTTTGCTGCCCCAACGTACCCATAATATACTGCTGAAGCTGTTTTTTCCATGTTCCATAAAAAACTTCTTCTTCACCTGTCAGAACTTTCCCGGCCGTCAGCAGGTTCATGCAGTTCATGATCCGTCCCACAGTCCCCTCCTCCATCACCGCCTGATAGAATTTCTGAAGCTTTTCCTCACTAATCTCCGGCCACGGCTCCATCGTCATGTAAATCCGCCACTTTCCTGCCGGAGACTGTCCATTGATATCCCTGTACAGCCTTCTCTCCTGCTCACTTAAGATCAGCGGCACCATCCGGTCAATCATCATGCCAAACGGCAGCAGTATCTCTGCCTCCTCCGGCTTGGCATAACATCCCTCAAATATATCTTCAAAATCCAAAAATGGTACGGAGCTGTCCCGTTCCACCTCCAGCATCACAACATCCGCCTTTTTATGGGCATATTCCGGCAGGAATCTCCGTTTGCATGTGGAAAAAAATCCTGCCACCCGATGGTGATCCGCCTCAAACCGCTGAAGAGATGACAGCCGGTCCAGTCGGAAGGTTATGGCAGCTGACCCACTGTTTTCTTCCTTTCCGGCATCCAGACTGCTCTGCCTGTATTTTTCCATGGCCCTGTAAATATGCAGTATCAGAGCCAGATAGCTCTTCAGCTGATCTGCACCGGTGAGCATGATCACGCGTCCCTCTTTTGCCTTATCCTGTTCATTAGCTGAACCGGGATGCATAAGGGCATTGATGGTATTATAGGCCTCAGTTCCTCCCTCATAAGGCCCGTTTTCAGCCACTTCCGGATCTCCCATATAAAACCGGATGGCCATCAGTTCTTCTTCATTCAAAATACCGGACAACATCAGTCATCGCCGTCCTTTCCGATATTGAGCCGGGCAAAAGCCTCCGCAAAAGCGTTGTTCATCGGCTGACTGGCTTCTTTCTGCTGTCGCTTCATATACTGCTGTACATCCCGCTTGCTGACACCGGCACCTTCCTTCTGCCGGCGGTTCTGAAAAGCGGAAAGCTTCTCTTTATAGCCACAGGCACAGACAAAGGTCTGAGCCTCTCCTTTACCATACATCTCCATCTTCTTATGGCATTTCGGACATCTTGCATTGGTCTTTCGGGCTACTGTCTCTCTGTAACCACAGCTTCTGTCCTGGCAGACCAGCAGTCTGCTGTTCTTGCCCTGTACCGACAGCATCCGCTTGCCGCACTGCGGACACAGATGACTGGTGAGATTCTCATGACGGAACTGTCCCTCGCCGCCGACGATCTCTCCCACAATATCCTCCGTATAACTTCGGATCTCCGAGATAAAAACCTTTTTTTTCAAACGCCCTTCGGAAATGGCCAGTAGTTTCTTCTCCCAGTCCGCCGTCAACTCCGGTTTCTTCAGGTCCTCCGGCACCAGACCCAGAAGCTGACGCCCCTTGGAGGTCACCCGTATATCCTTATCCTTCTTTTCCATAAGGAAACTGTTGAATAATTTATCAATAATATCCGCACGGGTAGCTACCGTACCGAGACCGCCCTTCTCCATGGCCGTCAGCAAAGTCCCCTCATTATAGAAGGCCGGCGGCTTTGTCTGTCCTTCCGATATCTTCACCTGTGTCACATCTGCCTGAGCACCTTCATCCAGCCTCGGCAGCCGTGTCATGGATAAGACTTCATTCTCTTCTTCTTCGTCGTCCCATCCCGATTCATAGGCCGACTGCCAACCCGGCTCCTTCATCATCCTTCCGCCGGCACTCCACTGCTCACCGCCGCAGCTGCCGGTCAGCTTCGTCTGCTCATACTCACAGGGCGGATACAGCACCGCCAGGAAACGCCGTACTACCAGATCATAGATCTTCCTCTCATCGGAAGACATATGATCCAGCTGCACAAACTGTTCCGTCGGTATGATGGCATGATGATCAGATACTTTGCTGTCATCCACAAAGCTTTTATTTGTCCTTAATGGCTGAAGCAGCAATTTCCCGGCAATCTTCCTGTAAGGCCCCACACCGCAGGCCTCAATGCGTTCCTTCAGAGTCTCCGCCACATCTTTGCCGATAAATCTGGAATCTGTTCGAGGATAGGTCAGCACCTTGTGGTTCTCATAGAGACGCTGCATGATATTGAGTGTCTCCTTGGCTGAGAATCCGAACCGCTTATTGGCATCCCTCTGCAGCTCCGTCAGATCATATAATCCCGGTGCATAGCTTTTCTTCATGGTCTTTTGCACCCTGACGATCTCCATCACACCGCCCGATGTCCGCTCTGCAATGGTCTTTGCCCTGTCTTTGTCAAAGGTGCGGCTGCTGCCGCTTTTCTTATCCTGCCATGTCCAGGTAATACCATGAGCAGATACTGTCAGACCATAATATTTTTCCGGCACAAAATTCCTGATCTCCTTCTCTCTGGCAGCAATCATGGCCAGCGTCGGTGTCTGCACACGCCCGCAGGACAACTGCGCATTATATTTGCAGGTCAGGGCCCGGGTACCATTGATACCCACCAGCCAGTCGGCCTCCGCTCTGGCTTCAGCCGCTGCATAGAGTGAAAGATAATCTCTTCCATCCTTTAGATGACGGAAACCTTCCCGGATCGCCTTATCTGTTACAGAGGAAATCCACAGCCGCTTCACAGGTTTTCTGCTGCCTGTCATTTTCAGGATCCAGCGAGCCACCAGCTCACCTTCACGGCCCGCATCGGTGGCAATGACCACCTCTCCGATATCCTTCCGCCCAAGATGATTTTTAACGATCTGGAACTGTTTACCCGTCTGACGGATAACCACAAGCTTAAACCGATCCGGCATCATTGGCAGGTCTTCCATTCTCCATTCTTTATATTTCGCGTCATAACCCTCGGGATCTGCCAGTGTCACCAGATGGCCCAGAGCCCAGGTCACCACATACTGCTCACCTTCCAGGGCACCCTGATTGTTCCGGCTGCACTTCAGGACCCGGGCAATATCCCTTCCCACCGAAGGCTTCTCAGCGATTACCAACGTCTTCATCTATTTCCACAACCTCCACACTATAGGAATTGTTTTCCTTACATTGTACCCGTTTCTAAACTTTTTTGCAATATATCTCTTAGACACGCTTCTCCATTGGTCAGTATGGCATCGTATATTCTGACAATAGCAGCAATAGCCGCCTCTGCCGCTTTTCTGATCATCACCATTGCTTATTCTCCCAATCGCATACTTTTCCAGTGTATTGTATTACAGTATCAACTATATGGCAATTTTCATATTACAAACTGAATATCAGGCGTATTTCAAAACCTTCCTGCTGCAAGGGTGTTTCAATGCCGATTTTCAGCTGTTCTGCCACCTGAGCGGTAAGATAAAGTCCCATACCCGTAGCCGTTTTATTGACCATTCCCTTGTCGCCGGTAAAGCCTTTCTCAAAAATAAATGGCAGGTCATAGGACTTCACCCCTGTGCCGTTATCCCTGATGGTCAATATGATCTTTTTCCTCTCCTCGTCTTTTTTGGAAGTCAGACGAATCCACCGCTGTTCTTCATCCTGCCGGACATATTTGACAGCATTGCTGATGACCTGGCGGATACAGAACATAAGTCCCCTGCTGTCCGTTATCACCTGCACCTTTTCCACTTCATTGATGATCTGAATCTTCTGTTCCTCCAGAAGCACCGCATATTCATCCAGCACCTCCTGACAGATGTCATCCAGGTATACCCCAGCCAGCATATAATCTCTTCGGGCCGACTGGATCCTGCCATAATACAGCATGCATTCCACATCCTCCTGCATCTTTGTTCTGGCATATTCCATGCGGTAATGGACGGCGGATGACATTTCATCCTGCCTGTTGTCCAGCACAAAGGTCATCAGGGACAATGGCGTTTTGATCTCATGGGCCCATAATTCCATATATTCCTCAAATTCCCGTACATCTTTTTCCTGCTGCAGTATTTTTTCATTTTTCTGTCGGAGAGTCCGGGCAATTTCCCGGATTGCTTCCCGTTCTTCCCCCTCAAAGCAGTTCTCCTGCTCCATAAATATTTCCGGATCCTCCAGCATATTCTGCAGTACCCTGATGCGCCGTCTGTCAGATCTGGCTGCAATACAGGCCGTTATCCCATAAATGCCCGCAAAGCCCAGCAGCATAGCAGGAAAAAGCCGCAGAAATTCCTTAGAATCCTGCAGCCATAATAATACGCCAAATAACAGATTAAAAGCCAGCAAAACTGCCATCCATAATTTATATTTTAATAGTGCTTCCAGACTATTCCGAAACATCATCCCATTCCTCCGCTTTCCTGAGCCGATAGCCTTCTCCCCGGACGGTCATGATTCTGTCCTGCAGATTCAGTCTGGCAAGATTCCTCTTTAATCTTGTCATATTGACCTGAAGGGCATTCTCATCCACATAATCAGTGGTTCCCCACAATTTCATAAAAAGCACCTGCCGTGTCACCAGTTCTCCCTGACCAGCCAAAAGCATTTCCATCATCTTTCCCTGATTCTCAGGCAGAATCAGGGAAACACCCCTACTCTCGAGCGTATACGTCCGTACATCCAGACGCATATCACCATATTCCAGCAGATACTTCCTGTCTTCAAAGCGGCGCAGCAGATTGGCGATCCTTGCCAGAAGACGTTCACTGTGGCAGGGCTTTGTCAGATATTCATCCGCTCCCAGAGACAATGCATCCAGCTCATCCTTCAGCTGATCCCTGCTTGTCAGAACCAGCACGGGCACCGTACTTTTCTGTCGGAGCATCCGGCAGACCCGGAATCCGGATATTCTCGGAAGATTCATATCAAGAATCACCAGATCCGGATCCGCTGCCATAATACAGTCAACAGGTGACTGAAAATCTGTTATGCATTCTGTCCCATAGGATGCCTTCTGCAGGATACTCACAATTTCCTCCCGCATAAAAACATCATCTTCTACGATTGCAATCTTTTTCATGTATCCTCCCGGCGCATTTCTGTCATGGCAGTGATATTTTTATCACTCATTCGCATCACAACACGTATATAGATCCATTCTATCACAAATAATGCCAGAATAACAATTCCGGCAATCATCATCATAGCCGGTATCCCGTTTTTCATTGCCGTCGTGGAAACACCTGTCAGAAGCGACCGGATCCCGAAGATACTGCTGACTGCAGCCACGGCCACCGGCAGGGTAAAATACCAGGCAATCTGCTGCCTTGCAGACTGGCAGAGCTGACCGCAGGTACAGCCAAGATGCATAAGCATCTGATATCTTTTTCCTGTCTTCCTCTGCTGCATCAAAAACTGTACACCCAGAACCGTATTGGAAATAATCAGAAAAATAGCGGCAAGATAGATGGTGGTATAACTGCCCGCAACTCTGTAAAACAGTTGTCTTCCCATATTTTTCAGATAGCTTTCATAAACCAGACCGGTACCATCCAGTTCCTCATCCACTTTCATGATTGCCTGCATCAGACCATCTTCATTAATCAAATCCTGGTTCAGAGTCGCATTCCAGTAACTGGAATAATCACCATCTGACAGATCCGCAAAAACCTCATCGGAAACAATCAGGGCAAAACTGATGGTAATGGCCCTGTCTGTCACAATGGCATCCAGATACAATTCCGGCAGAATGCTGTAACTTTTTCCATCAATCTCCATGGTGATGTTTTCACTAAGGGCTTTATTCAAAACATTCAGGAAATCATTATTATAGAAATCAGGATCGCTGTATATCGCCGCCTGATTTTCATCCAGTTCAAGCTGTTCCTTTCCGGCAATCTGACGGATTCTGTTGTATCCGGACAAAGAAATCAGAAAAGGTGTATCAACGTATCCCAGATTATTTAAAAGAATCTTCTTTTCCCTGGATTCTTCCTGCCTGCCCACGGCTGCCAGAAGATTATCCATTGAAAAGCTGTGCGTCCCATCCACTACTTCTGTGCGCAGCATTGTCTCTCGCACATCGAAAAATTCATCTATATATTCTGTAAAAGGCTCCCTCTCCAGCACAGATCTGATCTGCTGTTCCTCTCCTTCAAAGGTATAATCCAGTACATGAGAACCGTCACCGCCCCACCAAAGGCTGACGGATATACCATATCCAAAACAGCAGAGAGCGGTCAGCACCAGTAGAGAGACCACTGCCAGAATATTGGGCTGCATAAATACCGATTCCTGCAGCTGTCTGAAATTAAACATGGCAAGCCCCTTTTTGCCCGACACGGCTTTTAGAAAAAGCTCAAACAGAAATCCGAGACCGTGAAAAAGCAGAAATGTTCCGGAAAGACCTGCAGCTGCCGCCATCGCCATCCACTTCACATTGCCCCAGGCCATACCGGAAATGGCACCGCCATAGGCCATGGCCAGCAAAATAAGGCCATCCAGCATGCAGACCGCCGCCAGCCAGCGATTAGGAATCCTGCGTTTTCTCTCCTGAGATTCGGATAAAAGAGCCACGATCTCCTTCCTGACGACCTGAAAGCTCAGTAAAAGAAGCACCACAAAATGAATCAGGCAGTATCCGGCTGCCGTCAACAAAACCGCCTTCAGAGAAAATGTAAATCTGTGGCCGATGATGCCAAGCCCTACCAGCTTCGCTGTCACCAGACTGATTATTTCGGATATAAACACTGCTGCCGGAATACCCACAGCCAGAGAAAGGGCACTGTTCCATATCTCCTCTGCCGCCAGCATCCAAAACAGTCTCTGCCTGCTCATTCCCATCATCAGATACATACCAAATTCGTGACTTCTTCGCGCCATCTGATATTTACCCGCAAAATAAGCCAGAAAAAACAAAATAACGATAGAAAATCCATAAAGTACAGGAATCAGCGAAAATAATTTCTCTACCGCATCGCTTTCCATTTTCTGAAGAAAAATCATCACATCCTGATTCTCCAGTGACCAGATAATATAAAAAGCGATAATGGCTATCACCTGAGAGGCGAAAAAGAGACCATTTTCCTTTCTGTTCCGCTGACTGCCTTTTCTGACCAAATTAAAGAACATTGTCACTGCCTCCTCCCATCTGTGCCATAACAGCAATGATCCGTTCATAAAAAGCTTCACGCTTTTCCTCCGGTTCCCTTTTTCTCAATTCATGGAACAATATACCATCCTGTATAAACAGAATTCTCGAACAGTAGCTGGCCGCATTGGGATCATGGGTTACCATTAAAATGGTCTTTTTCTGATCCCTGTTAATACCTGTCAGCTTCTTCATCAGCGTCTTCGCATTCCTTGAATCCAATGCCCCCGTCGGCTCATCTGCCAGCAGAATATCCGGTTCCATGATCAGTGCTCTGGCTGCAGCCACTCTCTGTTTCTGTCCCCCTGACATTTCCGACGGAAACTTCTTCAGTACATCTTCAATCTCAAGATACTGTGCCAGGGCATCCACCCGCCTGTCAATGTCGCCGGATGTATAACCGTGAATTGCCATGGGAAGCAGCACATTCTCACGTCCCGTCATATTATCCAGCAGTTCAAAATTCTGGAAAAGATAACCGATACGGCTGCCTCTGTAATCCGCCAGCTTCTTACCTTTAAATCCGGCAATATCCTCGCCGCCGAGCAAAATCGCCCCCTCCGTCGGCTTTGCTGCAGCCGCGATACAATTTAAAAGCGTTGTTTTTCCTGAACCACTGCTGCCCATGATACCGATAAATTCTCCTTCCAGTATCTGAAAACTAATACCGTCCAGCGCCTTCGTCAGATTATTTTTTCTTCCGTAATATTTTCTCAAAGACCTTACTTCCAGCAATTTCTGATTCATCTTTCTGCTCCTTTTCAATCAATACCAACCTGCTGCCACTCACATCTCGATGTACCATTATTATACATGAAAAAAACGTCAATAAAACTTACAGATGGTGAAAGGTTCTGTTAGCCATGATTCAGACTTTATGACCAATAGTGAAAACCGATGCTTGACTTTTCTGAAGCAGGATGCTATAACAGAACCAGTTAAATATTGAACGTGTCGATGAAGGACTATAGATTTTTCTGTTTCTGACTTACAAACAGTGGAATCTATAGTTCTTTTTATCTGAACAAATATTTTGAAATATATCAGATCGATTGTTTTGAAAGGAATATGAAATAATGGATACCACTTATATGAAAGAAAGAGATATACTGCCCCTCCTTCTGTCCATGGCCATCCCGATGATGCTGTCCATGCTCATCAACTCTCTCTATAACATCGTTGACGGTATTTTTGTTGCCCGTATGGGAGAGGATGCCATGATGGCTATTTCTCTTGTCTATCCTGTCCAGAATCTCCTCCACTCCATCGCCGTAGGTTTTGGGGTGGGCACCAATGCTGTTATTGCCCTTCACCTTGGTTCAGGAAAATACAACCGGGCTTCCTGTGCCGCCGCACAGGGTATCCTTCTTAATGCCCTCCATGGCCTGATATTTATGATTTCAGGCATGCTGTTCATTGGCAGCTTTTTGAAGATGTTTACTGATAATCCTGTCATTATCAACTATGGCATTCGCTATGCGGTTATCGTTCTTGGCTTTTCTATGATACAGACCATCGGCATTACCTTTGAAAAAATATTTCAATCCGTTGGACGTATGGTTACCTCCATGATCAGTCTTGGGGGCAGCTGTCTGATCAATATCCTTCTGGATCCCCTGATGATTTTCGGCATGGGACCTTTCCCGGCCATGGGCATTGATGGCGCCGCATGGGCTACCGGCATCGGTCAGGCCTCCGGTCTTCTGATCTATCTGCTGGCCTGTCGCATCACTCCGCTGAATCTCCGTTTTGATGCTTCTTCCTTCAGACCACAGCCTTATCTGTGGCGGCAGCTCTATGCCATCGGTATTCCTGCCACGCTGAACATGGCTCTGCCATCCATCCTGATCTCGGTCTTAAATAGTATGCTGGCTGCCATTTCCGAAACCTCTGTGTTGATCCTAGGTATCTACTACAAACTTCAGAGTTTCCTCTACCTTCCGGCCAATGGTGTCATTCAGGGAATGCGCCCGATCATGAGCTATAATTTTGGTGCCCGTGAATCACTGCGTGTCCAAAAAATATACCGGACAGCCCTTGGCATCATTCTGCTCATTCTGCTGTCCGGTACACTGCTGTGCCTCTGCATTCCTGACAAATTAATGTCTCTGTTCACCGACAATCCCGCCATCATTGGCGACGGAGCAAAGGCTATTCACATTATCTGCATTGGCTTTGCCGTTTCTTCTATCTCTGTGACTTCAGAAGGAACATTGGAGGCTATGGGGAAAGGCATGCACTCCCTGATGATCTCCTGTCTGCGCTATGTTGTACTAATTCTTCCACTGGCATTTGTACTGAGCCGTTTTCTCAGCAGCGATGGTGTTTGGCACGCATTCTGGATTACTGAATTCATAACGGCCTTTATTGCCTATGGACTTTTTTACCGTCAATATCAGTCGATGGCATCATCCGGCATCTGACTGACCGGTATGGCCTGTAACCCTTCCAAAATACCTGCCCTGCACATACGTCTTTTCTCTCTATTCCCGCTCCACCCAAAAGGCTAAAATAATAATACATTCACTACATCTCCCCGATGCAGGCCCTGGCTGTCCGGTTCAATATCAATCATACAATTACAGCCAACCAGTGATGACAAAATACCTGATGCATGCTTTTCCTCCGGTATTTGCACATGTCCATCCTCGTAATAACCCCGCAAAAATCTTCTTATGGATCCTCCCTTTAAAAACTCTCCTTCAAAAACAGCTGTTACCCTTCTGCCCTCAAGCTTTTTATTACCTGTCATTGCAGCAAGAACCGGACGGACCAGCAATTCAAAATTCGAAGCGGCACCAAAGGGATTGCCGGACAGACAGATGACAGGCACATCTTTGTAAACCGCCCCCAGTACCGGTGCTCCCGGTTTAACAGCTATTTTCCAGAACAGCTTCTTCGCCGGAAGCAAACGGACAACGTCATGCATAATATCCTTTTTACCCACAGAAACACCACCTGTTGTTACCAGCAAATCCACCTCTCCCGCTTTATTTCGAATCAGTTCTGTCATCTTCTCCGGCTGATCTGCGCAATGCAGCATCCACACAGGATCAAGTCCCAGTTCTTTTAGTCTGGCTCCTATCAGATACAGATTACTGTCATAGATTTTTCCCGGCTGCCATACCGCTCCCGGGGGAATCACCTCATCCCCTGTGGATATGAGTCCCACTCTTGGCTGCCGATATACATCCACAACCGTCATTCCGGCACCGGCCATCGTCCCAATGGCAGCACTGTCCAGAATCGTTCCCTGCTCCAGGAGCACATCTCCTCTGCAATAATCTTCTCCACGGGCGCAATAATTGCCATATGGCACCAGGCTTTCATAAAGATTCACCCGCTTTTCACCATAATCCGTATTCTCCTGCTTAATAACTGTATCGGCACCTGCCGGTATAGGTGCACCTGTCATAATCCGTACAGCCTGACCACTGCCGACACGTCCGCTAAAGACCCGCCCCGCACATACCTCACCAATCACCTCAAGACAAACCGGTGATTTCGTCGCTGCTCCAGTACTGTCTTCAGCCCGGATCGCATATCCGTCAAGAGGTGACCTCGGAAATGGCGGCTGATCCATAGGCGCAGTCACATTTTCCGCCAGAGTTCTGCCCAGTCCTTCCATTAAAGATATCTTTTCAGTTTCTTTTATACAATGGCTGCAGACGCTTAAAAGTTCTACAGCTTCCTCCACACTTATCATATTTATTTCTCACAATCTGCTATAAAACATTTGATAAAATCATGATAGTGAATTCTAATCCTTTTGTAAATGCATTTCTTTATTTTTTATTTTTTTCTTTATCAAAATCAGGACTGTTCCAATGCTTCCTGCGGCAGCAAAAATCCCTGCAATTACAGCCACTCCGGCTTCACGCGGACTGCTTTCTTCTTCCTGATCATCCCATCCGCTCTGACGATTCGTCTGCTGCGTTGCATTTACAAGTATATGCCATTCTTCCGATTCGGATAAATTTCCTGCCGCATCCTCCGCTTCCAGTTTGATTGTCTGATAGTCATCTGCACTGCCTGTCTTCAGATACAGTACCCCTCCCATTGTTTCCAGCTCCTCTTTATTATATGTTGCTGTCAGCTGTCCATCCAGATAATACCTGACTGATTCAAGCAGTGTATTATCACTGATAACTGCTGTAAAATCATGCTCCTTTTCATGATAATAATGACGATCTTCCAGATTGACAACATGAATCACAGGTGCTGTTGTATCCAGAATAAAACCGGCCTTTATTTCCACGGCATCGCTAGACGATATATTAGAAGCACGATCCTTTGAATAAAGATGGATCGTATATACCCCTTCTTTATGAAAAAAATCTGCAGGAATTGTATAAGTATACTGTTTTCGTGTATTTCCGGAGCCTTTCACTTCCATTCTGTAATCCTGACCCTCTGACAGTTCTTCGACTTCTCCATTGCAATTGACAGATATCTCCCGACAGATCAGCCAGTCTATATTACTTTCAGAAATCACAATATCCTCCGGCTGCCGGATAAATCCCTTTTCAAATAATTGTTCTGTTTCATCACTAAAATCAAACGCCGATCCCCCTCTGTTAACTGAAAACCTTATCTCCCGGAAAGCTTCATTTCCTGCCATATCTTCAGCCTCTGCCCTTAATAGATAGATGCCGTCCATCTCCTCTCCAAAATCATGAAATCTAATAGATTCACCATGTTCATTGGGAATAGTACGTATCATGGGCTCAATCGTGACAGTTCCTTCAGAAATTTCCAACAACGACAATCTGATTCCGCTGCCGCTGGCATTCTCGTCATAAAGCACAATCTCCGGAGCTATCCTTCCATTATTCGAAGAGTGATCAGCCACCCCTTCTATCGTCAGTTCCGGTTCTGTCATGTCAATAATAAACGGTCCTGACCGATAGCCTGCTGCCTGATTGCCTGCCGGGTCCGTCCAGTCGACAGACAGCGCATATCTGCCGTCCTCTTCGAAAGTTATCTCTGCTGTATGCCGACTTCCGTCAGAAGTCCACGGTCCAACCTCAGGCATATCCACATTCCCTTCACAGTGGATGTTTATCACCCCATCCTCTTCCCTGAAATGACGATCTTCCACAGTGATGACAGCTGTTCTCTTTTTGCAGTAATAGATTTCATTTTTGGCCTGCTGATTATCATAGCTGACCGAAATAACCGGTGCAGTCTTATCAATGATAAAACGATTCAATGTTTCCATACCGGAACTATTACCCGCCAGGTCTTTACATGAAAAAGTCACACCATATTCCCCATCTTCGGAAAAAATAATCATCCCCGTCATCTTTCCTCCGCTCTGCTGCCAGCCTGTAAAAGTATAGCCACTCTCATTATCCGTCACGACTGCAGGCCTGCATGCCATATCAAAATTCTGTTCTTCTACAGTTATTCTAAGTACTTTACGATGAGAATAATATTGATTTTCCAATCCGTGCTCCGTATCAAAGTCAAACTCAACAACCGGTTCCCGGGTATCCGTAAACAACACCACAGTTTCTGAATGATTGATATTCCCGGCTTTATCCGATGCTGTGACCACTATCTCCATCTTTCCGTCAGCAAATTTCACCGGATCCGGCTGCAGATACCCTTTCCATTTTGCAGAGGCTGCCTCGTCATCCTGCATCAGACATCCTTCCGTCACATCACCACTACTGTCTGTTATATGATAGGCAATCTGATCCAGCCCTGAAATGGCTCCTGTGCCATACCTCTCATCCACAGACACAGATACTACAGGAATCTCCCGTCGTCCATAAATGCCATGCCCCCTCAGCGCTTCTGATATCTCCGATACAGAGACTGACGGTGCAGTCCGGTCAATGACCAAAGGATACACTTCTGATTCAATTGAGGCTCCCCTCATATCCGTTACAGACAGATATACTTCATATCCCCCCTCCAAAGACAATATGACCTGTTCTCCTGATATTTCTTCCAGTTCCTCACAGGTTCCGGCTGCTTCCGGAATATCTCCCGGCTCCGCCGGTTGACAGCGGATATGCCACACCACCTGATAAGGCCCTTTCCCTCCCTTCACTTCGGCATTCAGTGTTATATCATCCATGAAAAAGTTCTCCTTTCCTAAAGCACAGTCCCCAACCTTTAACTCTGCTTCCAAAGGCTCCATGATATCTCCTTGTCCTGTTTCACCCTCATCAACAACTGTCTGGTTTGTCTCCTGTCCGGAACACTCGGCGCCAAAAGCAAATAGAAACATTTTACCCTCACAGGCACCCCCCGACACAAAGCACACCAGTACTGCAAATAACAATACCAACTTCCATTTTCCTCTCATCATAACGCTTTTCCCCCTGACTCACCATAAAACATATTGATACCTTTTTTTGCTTTTTCAATCGATTTCTCAATTTGCGTCTTCAGTTCTTCCAATCGTTCCTGTCCATTTTGTGGAATGACAGCAATCCTGTCCGTAATTATATCCAGCACGTCCTCAAGCTCCTTATTATCGATACCTGCATCCTGGAAACCGCTGGTTCCTTCCAATATACGCATCACAATTTCCTGATACATCCGCAGTTCTATATCTTCCCGCTCCTCCATAGCATCCGTCAGAAGAATTTTAATATCTTCCCAGTAGTCCTGCCCATACAATAATGGATCTTCCCCGCATTCCGGCCTTTTCAGACTATCATTATAAAACCTGCTGAATCTGACAAGAACATCCGCTCTGTCCTTCCATATTCTTTTTTGATTGTCATATATTCCCAGATCAATCTGATCCATATCCATAGCAGCAACCGTTTTCAGCCATCCCGCAGCGCGAATTCTGCTTCCGCTTTCACCTGTCAGATAATAGCAGGCAAGCCCCATCTTATACGAAAAAATCAGATAGCCGTCACTATTTTCACTCAGACATGTCTTATTGTCTTCGTCTCTGCCTTTTCCTCTGGCATAGAGCAGTTCTGTCATCAGTTTTTCATCAATATCAGAGAAACATCCATCCTCAAGCAGCATATCCAGCAGTTCCATATAAGCCGTTTCACAATAAGGATTCAACGCTGCCGCTCTCCTGAGAAAAAATATTTTTCCTTCGTAATCCGATGTTTTCGCCTGCTCAATACATGCCGTATATTCCATATTCTTTATCTTTTTTCCAATAAATGCACCGCCTGCAGCCAGAGCCCCACACACAAACACAGCACACAAACACAGCTTCAATAACCCCTTTCTCCCCCCTGCCTTTTTCACACTTTTTTCTGTCGTTCCTCTGAGGACTGCAAGTTCATCTGCCAGTTCTCCAAAGGAATGATAACGTTCTGCAGCAGAGTAACGGGTACATCGCTCTATAATTCTTCCAAGCTCAACAAGCTTTTTTCGCTGCCTGACCGATATTTCCTCTTCCAGCTGCGGACAGCATTCCAGAATATCAGGAAAACAGAAGGGTGTCTGCACCGGATCGTGACCTGTCAGCAGACAATGTAATGTTGCACCAAAAGAATAAATATCTGTCCACGGTCCCAGTTGTCTGCTTCCATATTGTTCAGGAGCCGCATATCCCGGTGTTCCCAGACAATACATATCATTCTCATCCCCTCTTCCTGACAGTTGAACTGTACCAAAATCAATTAATACAATATTCCCATTCGGTCTGACCATCACATTCCCCGGCTTCAAATCTCCATAAATAACCGGATTCTCAGCTGTATGAAGATAATAAAGAACTTCGCAAATCTGATGCGCCCATATGATCACATCTTCCACAGGCAGCGGCAAACCGTCGTTTTTCATGCTGTCTGTCAGCATCTCCTTCAGTGATCTGCCTTCAACATATTCCATGATGATCATCATAGAATTCCGGTATTCCATGATCTCTGTTATAACCGGCAAATACGGATGAAGAAACTTCTTCAGGACAGACGCTTTTGACATCAGTGATCTTCTGACCATTGCAAAATCTCCATTTTCATGGTCAATGACTTTAATCGCCCATGTCCTGTTAGTCTGTTCATCCAATGCCAGATACACAATACCCGTACCGCCGCTTCCAAGCTCTCTGAGCACTCTGTATCTGCCATTTACAACAGTACCGATTTCAAGCATGACAGCTCCCTCCCATCTTCCTGTCATAGCACTCAACTATCTCCGGCAGACTGCTGTTCTGCAATATAAATATTTTTTCTTTTGTAAAATGGATTTTTTATCCTGCGCAGGATAATCTCAGAAAAGATAATCAGAAATGAAATTTTGACGGTATTATACACCATTTTTTCCAACCGTCAAAGGTTTTTCCACCAAATACTTTCTTAAAAAAATATAAAGCAGAAACTGCCTTTTTTTCGACAATTTCTGCTCTAACAGCTGATTTTAATTGAAATACATAAGAGCTGCTCCAATGGCTGTCGCAAAAGCCGCCTCTTCTGGAATCACAAAATTGATGCCATATAATTCGCCCACCTGACCAAGCATAACCTTTGCCAGATTCAATGTGGCCAGAGAGCCTGTCACCACCACATCCTTCAGATTTGTATTTCTGCATGCAAAGACTGCCAGAGTACCGGCTGTCTGGAAAATCATATTAAAAAGTCCCCGTGCCACATCTTCGTCTGTTGCCGTACTTTTCATTTTACCAAGATTGGAAGAAGTCGCATAATCCGGCAATGTTGGCATATCCGAACTGCTGAGCTCACTTATGGACCAGTCCACATTCTTCAGATCTCCCTTTTCTGCCATATCCGCGATGACACGCACCTTGCGAATACCAAAAAGTCTGGAAGCCAGTCCTACTAATGTTCCGCCGCCCACAGCACTGCCGCCCACATGACTGAAATGTCCATCCACTGCTTCCACCAGAGCCGTACCCGTTCCTATACTTTCCACAATGGCCGATGACAATCCTGACAGAAACAAGCCTCCGGTGCCAAGGGCTTCAAATTCCGTTACTCTGCGGGTCGGCAATCCATAGATATCCCCTTTTGCAAAGGAAGCGCCCATTCCCGTAAGCATAACTGCCGCGACATCCTCCAACTGAATATTATTCTCATATAACAACCGCCCGATAGACCCAAACAGCGCGGTCACCTGATCGGCTGCTGACACTCTCATTGATGAAATAATCTTTTTTTCTTCATCCATAGCCACAATTTTTGTTGCCGAACTTCCAATATCAACACCTAAAACAACTCTCATGTTTTTATCTCCCACCTAAATATTTTTTGCGCAAATATCCTGTAAGCAGCAGCGTTCACAGTATGGTTTCGTCCGCGCAGTGCAGACCTCTCTTCCATGGAAAACCAGACGATGACAGAAATCACTGCCCTCTTCCGGCGGCACCAGCTTCCAGAGAGCCATTTCAACCTTTTTAGGTTCCTTAATATCATCCACGATGCCGATTCTGTTCACCAGACGAATACAGTGTGTATCTGTTACAATGGCCGGTTCACCAAACACATCCCCCATGATCAGATTGGCGCTCTTCCTTCCCACCCCCGGCAATTTTAAAAGTGCATCAAAATCTTTCGGTACATTGCCTCCATATTCATCCCGGAGCATTTTCATACAGGCACTGATGTCTCTTGCCTTACTTCTGCCCAGGCCGCAAGGCCGGACAATTCTCTCAATATCATCCACATCCGCATCAGCCAGCGCATTCACATCCGGATATTTTTCGTATAAACCTTCAACCACTACATTGACCCTGGCATCGGTACATTGAGCAGCCAGACGCACACTGACCAGCAATTTCCACGCCTGGTCATAATCCAGCGTACATTCCGCCAACGGATATTCCTTTTTCAACCGTTCAATTACATCCAGAGTTAATTCCTCTTTTGTCATTTTTTACCGCTCCTCCCCATTTTTCTGCGATGACCACATAACGCAAGGAAAAAACCCTGCGGAATTTCAAATATAAATACAATACCCAGCACAATGGCAACGGCCGTTTTTACCGCTGCGTATCCCGTCTCAACAGCCATCCACAGCTGATCAGTAACAATATAATAAGCAGTCCAATAGACACCGGCTCCAGGTACCAGCGGAAATATGCCCGCAATCAGGAAGATGGTTACCGGACATTGTTTCCATACAGCGGCCAGCCTGGATAAAAAAATAACCACCATTGTTGCAGCCAGTGCAGACGCAGCCGCGCCAAGTACACTGGACGCTGCCAGATAAACACCCCATCCGGCACATCCAATAAGACCACAGTAAAAATAATAAACAGCCGGCACCCCAAACAATACAGAAAAGGCAATTGTCCCCATCATTGCCGCAGCTAACTGTATAATCAAAGACCCACACCTCCCGTTATTCCGTTTACAATAGCGATACCCAGACCAACACCGATAGCAATGCAGAAGAATATCAACAGCGCATCCAGCATTCTGACTGCCCCGGAAATATAATCTCCATCGGCCACATCCCGGATAGCATTCGTAAATGCCACCCCCGGGATCAATGGCATGATCGATCCGATGATCATGAAATTCAGATGTTCTCCGACACCCATGATATGAAAAAATGCACAGATAATGGTGACAAGCGTACTTCCTCCCACATTTCCAACAATTTTCGATAAATACGGGCCACTAATAAAAAGCACATACGCGTATAGAATAAGTCCTGCACCAAAGGCTACCAGGCTGTCCAGGGCATTACCACCAAAAAGACAGCAAAAAGCAGCACTGCCGATGCCCGATGCCATCATCTGTATGGATTTCCTCTTTTCCGGCATGGCTTTAATACGTTCCAGCTCGTCCATTGCCTCGCGAACAGTATATTTTCCTTCTTCTATCTCTCTTGACAGCTGATTAACCGCTGCCACCTTATCCAAATGAGTCCCGCTGACAGGAATATGCTGAACTTTTGCAAAAAATCTCTCCTGACTATTCCCTGCCGTCGCAAAAATACCATTGCTTAGAACAAAATGGCTTCCTGACTGTACATCATAATAACGGCATATTCTGTTCATCGTCTCCTCTACCCGGAAAATCTCAGCCCCGTTTTCCAGCAGAATATGTCCTGCCTGAATAGCAAGTTCCATGACCTCTTCATCATTTTTCTTCTGCAGTTTCTTCTCTGCAGCATTCCTGTTCCCCATAACAAATCCCTCAATTGATCAGTTTCTCTTCTTTCCGTTTCCACCAGATTGATTATTTTGAGATTTACTGCAATTAACAACATAAATTCCGATACACACAAGTATCAGTGACAGAATACTGATCAAGCCACTGGCCTGATCGCTTTCATGTAAAAATATTGCTGACAAAAACACTCCGAAAACCGGATTCATAAATCCAAAAACCGCAACTCTGGACACCGGATTATACTTCAATAAAAGCCCCCATACAGAATAGGCCACCGCGGAAACCATAGCAAGGTAGACAAGGAGCGCCATTGCCTTTCCTGATGGGATATCAACAGATCCGCCCATGACACCACCCACGATCATCATGATAATGCCGCCCACAACAAACTGATAGCCACTGAGCATCACCGTATTATCTCTAGCTGAAAACCGCTTCAAAAAAACAGAAGAAAATGCATAGGCTACGGTTGACAAAAAGATAAATCCTTCGCCCCGCAGGCTCATATCAAAATTCATCCCATTGAGATTAATCAGTACGACCCCTGCAAATCCCACCAGGCAGCCGGCCATCTTTTGAAAAGTCAGTTTTTCCTGATGAAATAGAATACTGGCTACAAGAATAGCCACAAAAACATTCACCGCTTCGATAATCGATGCCTTTACTCCGCTGGTATGAGCCAGACCTATATAAAAGAAGAGATACTGCAGCACTGTCTGCAAAAGACTCAGCCACAAAACCCGGCCGATATTGTCTCTGGCAGGATGCAAAACCTGCCGTGCAGCTATACTGCCAATGACAATAGCCATCATCCCGGCCAGGGTAAAACGGCATCCTGCAAATAAAATCTGCGACGCCGTATCTTCCGAAGCAATATCAAATAATCGATAACCTATTTTAACAAATGGGAAAGCACTGCCCCACAACGCACAACAAAGCATGGCACCAAGCCAGACAACAACCGTCCTTTGCATCCAGTGTTCCCGCTCTGATGATCCACTCATAAAAAACTTCCTTTCATTCCCCGTTTTTAATTTCTGCACGGTTCATTATAACACAGGTTCACCGGCTACGCACGTACAAAAGAAAATAAAAAACAGCTCAGCTGTTTCAATGATTTTTAAAAAGGCTGAGCTGCTTCTATTCTTATTCTATATGCAATCTATGCAAACTGTCTGTTCAAAAAATTTTCAAAGCTGGTGGCAGCGGCTTCCTCATCAGGTCCCTCTACATCTATTGATAATACGTCACCAACAGTTATCTTCAGACCCATCCATTCCAGAATATCCTTTCCATTGATCGTCCGTCCGTTTTTTGTAATCTTCACATCCGAAGCAAACTGGGAAGCTTCCTTCATAATAAGGCCCGCTGATCTGACATGCAGGATACCGTCTTCAATTTTGTTTACCGTTACTGAGAATCGTTTCATTATCGTCTCTCCTTCTGTCTTTACGGAATTCTTTAAGCTGCCATCAGTTTAACAAAAAAACCAATTGCTTTCAATATCCGATTAGAACCAATTTTTATCGGTATTTTTCGATGTTTTGACAGATATGCACAAATTATCTATTTATTTCAGTAAAACTGCCTGTACTTCTGATAACCTCTCTGCAAATTGTGCATAAAAATTCTGATTCTCATTAAACCCTCTCATAAAAAACTGTTTCAAAACATAAATATTGACCTGTTTCACCGTCTGAGCATCAGCGCCTTCCTTTTTCAGGGATTCGGCAACATCTTTCAGGAAATAATGCCAGTCTGTCACAAATTTCTCATAAGCTTTCAAATCCGGAGTATCCAGCCATTTTTTAATCTTAATCTTCTGTCGGTCTTCTTTTTTACATTCATGAATCTGAAGAATATACTTAAAACTGCGATCCTCATAAACACGGCCCAGCGGAAACAGCCTGCAGAATCCCGGTCGAATCTTATGAATCCCGCATCTTGCTTCTTCATTCAAAAAAATACAGTGTTCATCTTCTCCGATCATTTTCAGATTCGGCAAAATCATTCCGTCCACCACATTCAGTTCCACATGGTCAGCCAGCAATGCTTCAAAAGGAATCCTGAAATAGCAGCATATTCTATGTACATCAAAAGGATCGAGAATAATAGACTGCCCCATTCCCCGGCAGCAGGCCGAACATCCCTCACATCCCTGACAATCTGCTCTCACCATATCATTGGACGTATACAGCCGCCCATCCGAAATCTCATTTAAATCTATATTTCTTTCCATACAAACACCTTCCTTATATCATTGACAGCTGTTCAGAGCAGTCATATTTTACAGTTCTTTACTCTGAACAGCTGTATATCCTGTATTATACAGCGAATACTACTTAGATTCAATATTTCTCCCGAATGAGTTTCAAAATCTGTATCAAGACTGTCGGTATAAAAGCTAACACCATCATAACTCCCAGTTGATAACCGGATAATTCAACAACCGAAAACAATCTCCGAAGAACCGGTACGAAAAGCACTATTATCAATAACAGAACACCTGCTGCAAAAGCACCAAGACAATATATATTGGACAATATCCCCACTTTAAAAATGGAATGACAGCTTCGACAGTTAAAACCATGAAATAATCGTGCCAGCGTCAATGTTGCAAATGCCATGGTACTGGCCACCATCTGATCACCACTGCCAAGACCGATATGAAAAGCAATCATCGTGCAGACGGCAATAAGTCCGCCCTGAAGAAAAAGGGCCATCATCAGATCCTTCGTCAGAATCCCCTGTTTTGGATTTCGTGGTCGATCTGACAGAAGATCCTTTTCTGCATTTTCCATACCTATGGCAATAGCCGGCAGAGAATCCGTCAGCAAATTAATAAAAAGCAGATGAACCGGAGCAAAAGGCATCGGAAGCGCCGCCAGAGATGTATAAAGTACAGACAGAATCCCTGCCATATTACCTGACAACAGAAACTGTACCGCGTTCTTAATATTTCTGTATACATTTCTTCCATTCGCCACAGCTTTAATGATTGTGGCAAAATTATCGTCTGTCAGAATCATCGATGCCGCATCCTTGGACACTTCCGTCCCGGTAATCCCCATGGCCACACCGATATCCGCTTTTTTCAGAGCCGGGGCATCATTAACGCCATCACCTGTCATGGCAGTCACAGCTCCCTTCTTTTGCCATGCCTCTACGATCCGTATTTTATTCTCAGGTGAAACCCGGGCATAAACGGAGATTTTATCAATCTTCTCATCCAGTTCACTCTCACTCATCATATCCAGTTCCTGAGCGGTAACTGCCAGATCACCCTCTCCAAAAATACCAATCTTTCCGGCGATGGCCATGGCTGTAATTTTATGATCACCGGTGATCATCACAGGACGTATGCCGGCCCTTTTTGCATCTGACACCGCTGCCTTTGACTCTTCCCTCGGAGGATCGATCATGGAAACCAAACCAAGAAAAATGAGATTATTTTCTTCATTAAGAGTCAGACAATGACTCTCCTGTACTTCTTTGTATCCAAAAGCCAGCACACGCAGTCCCTGCTCTGAAAATTCCTGATTCTTGTCAAGAATAGCCTCACGCTCCTTATCTGTTATTGTCCGTATTGTATCCTCTATACGAATTCTGTCGATTTTATTCAATATCATATCCAGTGCACCCTTCGTCAGAATCGTCGGCACACCATGAATCAAATATTTTGTACTCATAAGCTTCCTATCGGAGTCAAAAGGAATTTCTTCAAGGCGCGGCATCCGGCTCCTCAGCTGCGTTTCATCCACCTCTGCTTTTCTTCCCATCTCAATAAGCGCCACCTCCGTAGGATCGCCGATGCTCTGCCCATCCACAATGACCGAATCATTGGTCAATATGGCATCATAAAGCAAATAACAATGTGACTGACGCTGCAGATCCAATTCATCTACATTCAGAGTTTCCCCATTAATATAAATCTGCTGAACAGTCATTTTATTCTGAGTCAGTGTACCTGTTTTGTCAGAGCAAATGACTGAAACGCACCCCAGACTCTCCACCGCCTTCAAGTCCTTGATAATAGCATGCTCCCTGGCCATCTTCTGTGTTCCCATGGCCTGCACAATAGTCACAATGGAACTCAGTGCTTCCGGAATTGCTGCCACAGCCAAAGCCACTGCAAACATCAGAGATTCCAGTACCGACATCTTCCGGTAAATACCCAATCCAAACACCAACACACATATAAGGATAATAATCATAGCCAGCTGGCTTCCGAATTTATCAAGACTAATCTGTAAAGGAGTCTTCTTCTCCTTTGTCACATTCATAAGAGAAGCTATTTTCCCTATCTCTGTCTCCATGCCCGTTGCTGTTACAAGTACAACCGCACGTCCCCCTGTTACCAGACTTCCCGAATAAACCATATTCACACGATCACCCAGGGCCTGATCTTCCGCAAACACTGTATCCCTTTTCTCCACGCTGGTAGATTCGCCCGTCAGAGAACTTTCATTCACCTGCAAAGCATAACTCTCCAGAATACGTCCGTCCGCTGTTACCAGATCTCCCGCTTCCAGAAGGAGAATATCTCCCGGCACCACCTGACGGGAGGAAATTTCTGCTTTCTGTCCATCACGTATTACCTTTGCATTAGGCGCAGACAGGGATTTCAGACTATCCAGTGACTTCTCCGCTTTCTTATTCTGAACTGTTCCAAGGACTGCATTCATAGTGATGACTGCCAGAATAACAAGCGTACTCTCCACATTGCCGGAAAACATGGAGATTACCGCCGCTATGATCAGTATAACGACCAGCAGATCACAAAACTGCTCAGCAAACACCCTCAATGTGCCCTTTTTCTTCGTCTCCTGCAAAACATTTTCACCCTTTTGCATAAGCATCTCTGCCGCTCGTTCTGCAGACAGCCCTTCTCCATTCGTTTGAAGCTGTTCCAATGCTTCATCCTTCGTCATTTGATACCATTTCTTCATGATTTCTGCCTCCTTTCCAAACAATGCCCCTTTTCCCTTTTGGAATATTTGTCAAATAATTGGATACCCAATGGAAGATGTACTCCTGATATTCAGGGAACAAAAAAGACTTTTAATGTATAATGTGCAGAAATAACCTGTACATCATACATTAAAAGTCTTGTAACCAAAGTGGTATATACTACCAGACTGCAATCCAAAACCCGGGGGTTGCCTACAGCCGCGAATGTTGATAGTATATTAAAACTACTCCCCTTTAATGACTGATTTGTCATTAATTAATGTTAAGTTACTTTAAGTCTAGCGAAAAATCCACTCCTTGTCAAGTGCTGGATTTATGACAGCGACCGTGAATAGTGACTATCATTCTTCCATGTTTGCCAGTTTTGCCGCCTGATCAGCTGCAATGAGGCTGTCTATGATCTCATCCAGATCACCATTCATAACATCACCCAATCTGTAAAGGGTAAGCTTGATACGATGTTCCGTGCAGCGCCCCTGAGGGAAATTGTAGGTTCTTATCTTCTCAGATCTGTCGCCTGTTCCCACCTGATTCTTACGCATGGCCGCTTCCTCGGCATGCTGTTTCTCAATCTCGATCTCCAGCAGCTTGGAACGCAGCAGTCTGAATGCCTTATCCTTATTCTGTAACTGAGATTTCTCAGTCTGGCTGTATACAACGATACCAGTCGGATAATGCGTCAGACGTACCGCAGAGTCTGTCGTGTTAACACACTGACCGCCATTGCCGGATGCACGCATCACATCAATACGGATATCGTTCATATCGATCTCAACATCCACTTCCTCAGCTTCCGGCATGATGGCCACTGTTGCCGTAGAAGTATGAATACGTCCGCCGGATTCTGTCTCAGGCACACGCTGAACGCGATGAACGCCACTCTCGTATTTCATACGGGAGTAAACGCCATTACCGCTGATCATGAACACGCACTCCTTGAAACCGCCGATACCGTTCTCGCTGACATCCATCATTTCTATCTTCCAGCGTCTGGATTCCGCATATTTGGAATACATCCGGAAAAGCTCTGCTGCAAAAAGAGCTGCTTCATCGCCGCCAGCGCCGGCACGAATCTCAACGATTACATTCTTCTCATCCATTGGATCCTTTGGAATCAGAAGGACTTTCAGTTCCTGCTCGATCTTCACAAGATCCGCCTTGGCCTCAGCCAGCTCTTCCTTGGCCAGTTCCTTCAGTTCCTCATCGCTTTCTGTATCCAGCATCTCCAGGCTGTCATCTATCGTCTGCTTTGTCTTCTTATATTCTGTGTATTTCTCAACCAGCGGTGTCAGATCATTCTGTTCCTTCATCAGCTTGCGAAAATGCTTCTGATCATTTACAACATCCGGATCTGCCAGTTCTTCCATAACCTGCTGATATCTGATCAATATATCGTCTAATCTGTCAAACATTTTTACCTCCCACGGAGCTGAGGCTCAGCCCCTTTTCTCTATTTAACCGCATAAATCACCCTGTCCAGACCGGCCAGGTCCTTTTTAACATGAATATCCTTAAATCCAGCTCTGTTCAGCAGTACTGTAATATCATCAGCCTGATCACAGCCGATCTCCATCATAAGCATTCCCCCCGGTACCAGATAATCACCGGCCTGCTCTGCAATCCTTCTATAAAACATCAGACCGTCAACGCTGCCGTCCAATGCCAGACGAGGTTCATGATCTTTGACCTCCCGCATCAGTTTATCAATCTCTCCCGACGGAATATACGGCGGATTGGATACGATCATATCATAGCGGCCACTGATATTTTCAAAAAGATCACTTTGTATCAGATCAATCTGATACAGATGATGACGTTCCCTGTTGTTTCCTGCCACAGCCAGTGCATCCGGCGAGATATCCGCGCCTGTTCCTGATTCCAGATGCCCATGGACAGCAAGACTCAGAATAATACATCCCGAACCCGTACACATATCAAGCACTCTGTATTCCGGCTTCATAAAATCCAATGCCGTCTCTACAAGAATCTCTGTATCCTGTCTTGGAATCAGGACATGCTCATTCACTTCAAAGGTCAGTCCCATAAATTCCGTGTACCCCATCAGATACTGTACAGGACAGCCTCCTCCCCGCCGTGTAATCAAAGTCTCATACTGAAGAATCTTCGCTTCACTGTCACAGCCCAGCTGCTCATCTCTCGTCAGCAGGAAATCAACCCTGCTGATGCCAAATACATATTCCATCAGATACCATGCGTCCAAAGAAGCATTCAGTATCTCCTGTTTATTCAGTTCTCCGATTCCCCATTTTAAAAGAGCATCCAGCGTATTCGCCGTCATGGTTCCTGCTCTCCTTCAGCCGCAGCTGCCGCCTGAAATTCGCGCCAGTCATAAATAGCTTCAATAGAAGCAATGGCCACCTCCAGCATCTCCTGATCCGGCTCCCGGGTCGTCAGCTTCTGGAGCATAAGTCCCGGCTTACTTACAATATTCACCAGACATGAATGACTCCGGCCCGCCCACTGAATAATCTCATAAGAAACACCTGCAATCACCGGTACAAGAATCACACGGCTGATAATCTTAAGCAGCATATTGTCCACACGTATGAACATAAAACAGATAACGCTGACTACCATAACAATCAGAAGAAAGCTTGTACCACAGCGTTTATGCAGACGTGAATACTTTGCAGCATTCTCCGGTGTCAGCTCATCTCCGTGTTCAATACAGTTAATCGTTTTATGTTCAGCACCGTGATACATAAAAACTCTCTGAATGTCCTTCATCTGTGAAATAGCTACAATATATATAAAGAAAATAGCAATACGGATAATACCCTCAATAATTGCCAGCCACGTTTGACTGGTAATCAGGTTCCCAAAAAGGGAAGAAATAAAAAACGGGGTCAGCATAAATAGTACAACCGCAATTACAATAGACAGGGCTACAGTCAGCCCCATGATCAGGCTGTCCATCTTCCCGTTATCCTTCTTCTGTGACGAATCCGCCTCTTCTTCATCTTCATAAAAACTGGCTGAATACGTGAGTGTTGACATTCCAAGTACAAGTGAATCAACAAAAGCAAGTATTCCCCGGATAACCGGCACCTTCTTCATATGCCATCTGGCTGTCAGTCCTACATACTCTTCCCGTTTGACTTCTATCGTCTGATCCGGCTTTCTGACAGCAACTGCGTAATCATTGCCATTACGCATCATGACACCTTCAATCACTGCCTGTCCGCCAATTGTCGCATACCGCATACATACCTCCGGTCAAAACTACCTGCGTACACGGACATCCTGCATGCTGCAGACACGCCTGTATACCCGGGTATGTTAAAACAGGTTGAGATTTACGCAACCTCAACCTGTCTATTGTCTTATTAAGCCTGTTTAATGCCATACTTACGATTGAATTTATCAATACGTCCACGTGCAGAAGCAGCTTTCTGCTGTCCTGTGTAAAATGAATGACATTTGGAACAGATTTCTACGTGAATCTCAGGTTTTGTTGAGCCTGTCACGAATTCATTGCCGCAGTTGCATGTAACCTTTGCCTGATAATACTTTGGATGGATTCCTTCTCTCATCTTATTCACCTCACTAATTCGTATTCCTAATTTCCAACTAGGAACCATATCAAAAAACAGCTCTCTTATTATACCATAATCTTTCGACAGTTGCAAGTATAACTTTGCTTTTTTCAAATAAACTTTGTATGCCGCATCATCTGAACAAATTCCTGATTATTTTTTGTCCTCATAAACATATCCAGAATCCGCTCAAGTGCTTCATCAGACTTCAGGCCATTCAACGCCTTCCGCATAATGTACATAGCTTCCAGTGAATCCTTATCCAGCAGCAGTTCTTCTCTTCTGGTTCCGGAACGTGGAATACTAATGGCAGGAAAAATACGCTTTTCAGACAGCTTTCTGTCAAGCACCAGTTCCATATTGCCGGTACCTTTGAATTCCTCGAAAACCACATCATCCATCTTGCTGCCCGTCTCCACAAGGGCTGTTGCCAACACCGTCAGGCTGCCGCCCTCACGCATATTTCTCGCAGCTCCAAAAAACTTTTTCGGCATATGAAGCGCCGCCGGGTCAAGACCTCCCGAAAGCGTACGTCCGCTCGGCGGAACTGTCAGATTATAAGCCCTTGCCAGACGTGTAATACTGTCCAGAAGGATGACTACATCCTTTTTATGTTCAACCAGACGTTTTGCCCGTTCCAGTACCATCTCCGACACTCTTTTATGGTGTTCCGGCAGTTCATCGAAAGTGGAATAAATAACCTCAACATTTTTTCCTTCGATGTATTCCTTGATATCTGTCACCTCTTCAGGACGTTCATCAATCAGAAGGATAATCATATTCATATCCGGATAATTGGTATTAATCGCCTTTGCCACCTGTTTCAGTAATGTTGTCTTACCTGTCTTCGGAGGAGATACGATCATACCTCTCTGCCCTCGTCCTATCGGAGAAACCAGATCCATAATTCTCATGGAGACCGGTGCATCCGGTGTCTCAAGGCATATTCTGTTATTCGGGAAAATTGGTGTCATATCTTCAAAATTACAGCGTTTCTGGGCCTCCGACGGATGCCGTCCATTGACCGAACGAACATACAACAACGCACTGAACTTCTCCTTCTCCGTCTTAACCTTGACATTACCATATACAATATCCCCTGTTTTTAAATTAAAACGGCGAATCTGCGCAGGTGATACATAGATATCATTCTCACCCGGAAGATAATTTTCACATCGGATAAATCCAAAGCCTTCAGGTATAACTTCCAGAATACCGTTGGCCATCATTCCGCTGTCTAACTGACTATAACCCGGAATCTCTGTCTCTTCAACAGACTTTGGCGATTCTGACACACACCTGTTCCTTTGATAACGCCTCTCTTCATCCGTTCCTTCACCCGATGTATAATTCTCGTTTCTGCGCCCGGAAGGCTGCTTCCTCCCGGACATATCCTGGCGTCTTCTATCCGTACGTCCTCTCTGAACATAATCCTGGCGTCTGTTCTCTTCAGCTTCCCTCTGCTCCGGCTGCCTGTCCTCCGGAGAGTGCTGTGAGCGCTGCGCCTTTGATTCCAGTTCATCTGCAAGCTGTATCAGCTGTGCTTTTCGCATCACAGATGTATTTTTTATCCCCTGTGCTTTAAGCATTTCTCTCAGTTGAACAACTGATAAAGTATTGTATTTTTCAGTCATATATAACCTCCGTATTCTGACCGTTATTTTACTGTCAAAACTTTCACTAAAAATATATTGGAAAATAAATCGGAATTCATAAAGAAAATAGAAAGACCGACTGGTCTGAATTCATTATACATGATTTGGCAAAAAATAGGAAGTATAACTTTTCTGCATTTTTCGACATTATTTTGAGCATTTTTACTTCCAAAATTTTACAATTTGAAAGTTCTATTAAATTTCCTGCAATTTTTTATTAGATAAATCAATATTTACTCTATGTTTGAGGGATTTTATGAAGGAAACTTTTAACAAAACTTCTATTTTTTTACAGTTTAGCACTGAAAAGGATTGAATTATGAACCAAACTATATTATAATCATCCATGGAGTGAATAAATTCCATGAAAGTGCTAAACGGCTTATATAGCGGAAATATCTGCACCGGAAGCCGTAAGTCAATATAAGGAGGAAATAGAATGTCTTACAGTGATGAAATCATCGAAAAAGTAAAAGCTAAAAATCCTAATGAGCCTGAATTTATCCAGGCTGTAACTGAGGTTATGAATTCTCTTCGCCTCGTTGTGGATAACAATCCAAGATACCAGAACGAAGCATTGCTCGAAAGAATCGTTGAACCTGAAAGAATCATCATCTTCCGCGTACCTTGGGTAGACGATGCAGGCAAAGTTCAGGTCAACAGAGGTTTCCGTGTACAGTTCAACAGTGCAATCGGTCCTTACAAGGGCGGTCTTCGTTTCCATCCTTCAGTTAACTTAAGTATTATCAAATTCCTCGGATTCGAACAGATTTTCAAAAATTCTCTGACTGGTCTCCCAATCGGCGGCGGCAAAGGCGGTTCCGATTTTGATCCAAAGGGCAAATCTGACAGAGAAGTTATGGCCTTCTGCCAGAGCTTCATGACAGAGCTTTACAGACATGTTGGTGCAGACACAGATGTTCCTGCCGGTGATATCGGAGTCGGTGGGCGTGAGATCGGTTATCTGTACGGTCAGTACAAGAGAATCCGCAATGTATCCGAAGGTGTACTGACTGGTAAAGGTCTGACATACGGTGGATCCCTTGCACGTACAGAAGCTACAGGTTATGGTCTTGTTTATCTCGTGGAAGAACTGTTAAAATGCAAGAATGATACAATCGAAGGCAAGACAGTTGCTGTATCCGGCGCCGGTAATGTAGCTATTTATGCTATCCAGAAGGCTCAGCAGCTGGGTGCCAAAGTTGTTACCTGTTCTGATTCTACCGGCTGGGTATATGATCCTGAAGGTATTGATGTTGAAGCTCTGAAAGAAATCAAAGAAGTTCAGCGTGCTCGTCTGACAGAGTACAAAAAATACAGACCTCAGTCCGAATATCATGAAGGCCGCGGTGTATGGCAGATTCCTGTTGACATTGCGCTTCCATGTGCAACTCAGAATGAGCTTCTCATCGAAGACGCTAAACAGCTGGTTGCCAACGGCTGTAAGGTTGTTGCTGAAGGCGCGAACATGCCTACAACTCTGGATGCAACAGAATATCTGCAGAAGAATGGTGTATACTTCGTTCCTGGCAAAGCTTCCAATGCCGGCGGTGTTGCCACATCTGCACTCGAAATGAGCCAGAACAGCATGCGCTACAGCTGGACATTTGAAGAAGTTGATGCAAAACTGAAAGGTATCATGGTTAACATCTTCCATAATATCGATGATGCTGCAAAAGAATATGGTGTTGAAAATGATTATGTAGCAGGCGCCAATATTGCAGGCTTCAGAAAAGTTGCTGACGCTATGCTTGCACATGGTATTGTATAATATTCCGAAATACTTTCGCATTTACTTAAGAGGACTGTCTTTTCAGTCCTCTTTTATTTTTGCTTCCTGTTTGCATATTTCAAACAGCTATGCTATGATGATAAATAGATTATATGCGAAAGGAAGAAGCCTATGTGGCTGGACAAGCGCTATCACTCCCTCGATTATGAAATGAAATCCCATTATGGACAAAAGATTTATAAGCTGGCCCTTGATGGGGGGTTCACCTGTCCGAACAGGGACGGCACCCTGGATACCCGTGGCTGCATCTTCTGCAGCGCCGGAGGTTCAGGTGATTTTGCCGCCTCCCGGCATCTTTCCATAACCGAACAGATCGAGCAGGGCAAAAAACTGCTGGCCGGTAAAAAAACAGGCAATAAGTTTATTGCTTATTTTCAGGCCTTTACCAATACTTACGGACCGACAGACTATCTGCGTTCTATTTATATGGAAGCAATACAGCATCCCGATATTGCGATACTGTCCATTGCCACAAGACCTGACTGCCTCCCGTCTGAGGTACTTGATCTTCTAATGGAACTGAATCAGATCAAACCGGTCTGGGTAGAACTTGGTCTGCAGACTATCCATGCCGACACTGCCTCTTATATCCGACGCGGATATGAGCTGCCTGTATTTGACCAGGCAATATATGAACTGAACGAACACGGCATCGATGCCATCGTTCACATCATACTGGGGCTTCCCGGAGAATCTCCGCAGGATATGCTGGCCACCGCGGATTATATTGCTGCTCTTCCGATTCAGGGAGTAAAATTCCAGCTGCTCCATGTGCTTGAAGGGACAGATCTGTATACAGATTACCGGAAACACCCCTTCCATATACTGACACTTGAAGAATATACGGATATACTTATCCAATGTATTGAACGGATACCGCCTCACATGGTCGTCCACCGCATGACCGGTGACGGACCAAAACAGCTGTTGATCACTCCAGACTGGAGCCGCAGGAAAAAACAGGTTCTGAATCATATCAATCACTGTTTCAAAGAAAGAAATACATGGCAGGGACGCTGTTTCAGAAAGGAGACATTATGAATCAGGATGTGCTCACTCTTTACAAATTGATGGTATTATATATGCTCAACAAGGTCGACTTTCCGCTGACCAACTCACAGATCTCAGAATTTATCCTGGATAAAGGATACACAAATTATTTCAGTCTGCAGCAGGCGATACATGATCTGGCAGATACCGAACTGATCCGCACAGAACAGATTCATAACAATTCTTATTACACCATAACAGCTGCCGGTGAAGAGACCCTTGACTTTTTCGGTCACAAAATACCCGAAGAGATCAAATCAGAAATCGATCAGTTTTTTGCAGAACACAAATATCATCTGAGAAATGAAAATGAAGTTACGGCAGATTACTATGAAGAAAAAAAAGACAGCTATATGGTTCACTGTGAAATCCGTGACAAAAAAGAATTGCTTGTCAGCGTAACTTTAAATGTCACAGATGAGGATCAGGCCATTACTATCTGTGACAACTGGCGAGACCGTCATGGCAATGTTTATGATTATCTGATTCACACATTAATGATACGTCATTAAAACACAGGCAGCACTGCCGGATATCCCCCAGCAAAATAAAAGGCTTTCACAAAAGCTGTACCTTTATCTTCTGACAGCTGTGAAAGCCTTTTATTTTAATTTATTCTATAATGAACGGTAAAGATCCTCATATTTTCTTGCAGAAGCATCCCATGAAAAATCTGCTGCCATGGCGCGGTCAACAATCTTATTCCACTCCAGACGGCGTCCATAATAAATTGACTTCGCATATTCAATAACATGCAGCATCTCATGCGCATTGTAATTGGCAAAACTAAAACCATTACCGCTGCCCACATATTCATTGTAAGGTTCCACCGTCTCCTTGAGGCCACCTGTCTCTCTGACAATTGGCAGTGTCCCGTAGCGAAGGCTCATCAGCTGACTCAGACCGCATGGTTCAAACAGAGACGGCATCAGAAATGCATCGCAGGCTGCATAGATCCTGTGCGAACGGGTATTATCATAACAAATGCTGGCTGATACCCGTTCCGGATATTTCCACTCATAATAACGGAACATATTCTCATAACGCGGATCACCTGTACCAAGAATAACAAACTGGACATCCTCTGCACAAATCTGTTCCATCACACAATCTATAAGATCCAGACCCTTCTGATCCGTCAATCTTGAGACAAGACCGATCATGAACTTATTGCCGTCAACAGCAAGTCCAAGTTCCTCCTGCAGGGCAAGCTTATTGTGAACCTTCTCAGTTCTGAAATTATATGGTGTATAATTATGGACCAGAAGGCCATCTGTCTCCGGATTGTACTCATCATAATCAATACCATTCACAATACCGGAAAGGTTATTGGATCGTGCACGCATCAGGCCATCCAGACCCTCACCGTAAAATGGATACTTGATCTCGTTGGCATAAACCTCACTGACAGTTGTAATCCAGTCTGCATAAACAAGTCCGCCCTTCAGATAATTGCCTGAATGATAGGCTTCCAGTTTGTCAGATGTAAACAGATATCCCGGCAATCCGGTAATTCTCATCATATCGTCAATATTCCATGTTCCCTGGAACTTCAGATTGTGGATGGTCATAACAGCCTTCATATTCTGATAAAAATCGCTGTATGAGGAGCTGTCCCAGAATTCATTCTTCAGATATACAGGCATCAGACCGGTCTGCCAGTCATGACAGTGAATGATATCAGGGCGGAAATCAATGACACACAACATAGTCAGAGCCGCTTTGCTGAAATACGCAAACTTCTCCAGATCCCAAAGACCATCTTCATAAATCTTATCCCCGGAGAAATAGTATTCATTGTCAATAAAATAGAATGTCACACCATCAATCACCGTCTTAAAAACTCCGGCATAAATCATTCTGCCAGCCAGATTCACATAAAAATTCGTCATATATTCCATCTGGGACTGAAAACGCTCCGGTATCACTCTGTATTTAGGCATAACAACTCTTACATCGAATTCTTGTTTATTAAATGATTTTGGCAAAGTTCCGGCTACGTCGGCCAAACCGCCGGTCTTAATAAATGGTACTGCTTCGGATGCTGCAAACAAAATCTTTTTCATGAGTTCCAAATCCCCCTGCTTATTGTATATTTTGTTTTTAAAATAATTTTGTTTCTTTCATTATACAATAAAATACCATATATTAAAAGCAGAAAATCCTCAAATCCTGTAATTCTTCAGGTACGGTTTTTATATTCAAGCCGAATTTTGTCAGCAATCAGGGCAATAAATTCGCTGTTCGTTGGTTTTCCTTTCCCTGTATGAATCGTATAACCGAACAGATCATCAATTGTATCCATCTTCCCCCTGCTCCATGCAACTTCAATCGCATGCCGGATCGCACGTTCTACCCTGCTCGGTGTCGTTTTATTCATTTTTGCAATAGTTGGATACAGCACTTTCGTAATAGAATTGATAACCTCTCTATTATCCACTGACATAATGATGGCATCTCTCAGATACTGATATCCTTTAATATGAGCAGGAACGCCTATTTCATGTATAATATTTGTCACATCTGTTTCCAGATTTTTTTCCCTGTACTCCGATGCATATTCCATATTTCTGTTTTTCCCCGGATGCATCGGCTGAAGCAGCTGACCTTCCGTCACCTGATGGATCCGTTTGAGAATCATATCGTTTTCAAATGGTTTCATTATATAATACATAGCACCAAGGCTAAACGCATTTTCCGTTATATTTTCCTGACCAATAGCAGATATGACAATAAAAGCAGGTCTTTTTTTCAAAGAGGCATCCCTGTTTACCTGCTGCATGACCTCCAGCCCGTCAAGCTTCGGCATGATCAAGTCCAGTAAGACAACATCCGGCTCCTGATTCCTGATAATATCAAGCGCCTGTACACCGTCATCACCTTTACCGATTACTTCAATATTTTTATCTGTTTTGAGTATTGTATCCAGCAAACTGACCATTCTCTCATTATCGTCAACAATCGCCACGTTAATTTTCGCCATAATACGTCCTCCAGTCTCACCATCTAATTATTAACCAAAGTTTAAGTGTATTATATTATCAAAAAAACAATGTCTCAATTATAACCAATCGCAAAAACAGGAGAAATGTGACAGTAATTTAAGAACTTTTTCATTTAAAAAAGATATAATGTCAGAAAATAGCGTAATTTGTCTTGTTGTTTTTCCCAAAACATGATACACTCTTTGTTGGAAATTATTAGAAAAAGAGGTCTTTTTATGATAAAAAAAGCAAATACCCACAGTAATGTTAATCTGACCAGCGGCTCTATTCCCGGCGGTATGCTTGCATTTGCCGTACCGGTATTTTTTGGTCAGCTGCTTCAGCAATTCTATAATATGGTCGATGCATGGGTCATCGGCAATTTTGCGGATAATGATGCTTTTGCCGCTGTCAGTTCCACCGGAACCACCGTTTTTCTGATTATCGGGTTCTTTTCCGGCATCGCTGTCGGCGGCAGTGTGATCATTTCCAGATATTATGGTGCCCAGGATGAAGAGAATGTAACGAAAACTATCCACAATAATTTTTTCATGGCCATTATTGCTTCCATCCTGGCCACTATCATCGGATTGACCATCGCTCCCCATATGCTGACATGGATGGGTACACCTGATTCTGTCATGAATGATGCCCTGCTCTATCTGCGGATTTATTTTGGCGGCATATCTACCGTCATCATGTACAACATCTGCATGTCCATTATGCGCGCCCTGGGAGACAGCCTGCACCCACTGTATTACCTGTTGTTTTCTTCCATTGTCAATATTGCTCTGGATCTGCTGTTTGTGGCCCATCCGGCATTCCGATGGGGTGTTGCAGGGGCTGCCATCGCCACTGTTATATCCCAGGGACTGAGCGTTATCCTCTGTCTGATCAGGATGTGCCGAATCAACGACTATACACGACTTGATCCGAAAAAACTGAAATACCATTCCTATATCATGAAACAGGTGCTCCAGCAGGGACTTCCGTCCGGCATACAAAATGCTGTCATCACCGTCGGCAATCTTGTTATACAGAAGAACATCAACTCCTTTGGGGCCTATGCCATGTCCGGTCAGGGTGCTTATTCAAAAATAGAAGGTTTCGTGTTTCTGCCCATCATGAGTATGTCCATGGCATTACCGACCTTTATCAGCCAGAATATCGGTGCCGGAAAATACAACCGGGCCAGAAAAGGCGCTGCCTTTGGCATTCTCTTTGGAATCATAACAGCTGAGATCACCGGTATCCTTATCTATTTCTTTGCTGAAAATGCTATCCGCATATTTGTCGATACCCCGGAAGCCATTCAATTCGGTACCATACACGCGCGGACTACCAGTTTATTTTACTGCCTTCTTGCCTTCTCTCACTGTGCAGCCGGCGTCATGAGAGGCTGCGGCCGTTCTGTCATTCCAATGGCAGGGATGCTTTTATTCTGGTGTGGATTAAGAATTATCTATGTCACAACAGCGCTGAACTTCTTCCCGGTCTACCGGACTATTGCATGGGCCTATCCTCTGACATGGTCCTGCACGACGGTTTTGTTCCTGATCTTTCTGATCAGATCAGACTGGCTGCATGATCCGGCGGTCAGATAAATTTCTCCCATTTAATCATCTGAAACCGCCTCCATGTATATAACGTACAGATTAGTGCCAGTATTTCCAGAATAATAAATAAAACAGCACCAAAAGTTTTTCCCTCCGTACCGTAAAGAATAACATACACAATTTCTCCAATTATGGCAGCACTTGTAAGCACCGCTGTCAACAAAATGCGAAACGGGAGTTTCCCTACGGTCTCATCGTATATATGTCCCCGCATTGGACTTTTCTCACTGCACATCTGCCACAAAAGAATCCAGAGGCTGATGGAAACTACCACACCCGCCAGATACGCGATCATAAGGAATGGCCAGTGATTAACTCCCGGAGAAGGAATGCATCCCGCCAGGAGGATAAATACAAAAATAACAGGCCCCATCAGACGAAATTGAAAATAGAGTCTGCGGCCTTCCTCCTCACTGAGATTCCATTGATAACGGACACCCTCATATTCATATTCTCCATTTTCATTGATCTTATACTCATCCAAATATGCCTTGCGCCTTCCACGGTATCTTCTTTTCTGAGTCATCGTATCCTCCCCGTTCATCGTCATATTTCAAAAAAGCCACAGGTCTCCCTCAATTTCACAATTATTCATAATTATAGTCTTTATTGCAGGTTTCCGCAAGCGCATATCTGAATATAACATGACAGCAAACAAATTTCTGTAAAAATTATCCTTGATTTTAAATGACAAGATATGTAAAATTAATGCGAATCAGTACATCAGAAGGGACGACTTATTAACATGATCGGTTTGGGAACTATAGTAAATACAGCAGCCGTTGTCGCCGGCGGTGCCTGCGGACTACTGCTGAAAAAAGGAATAAATGAACGTATTCAGGATACAATGATTAAAGCCCTTGGGACAGCCACTATCTTTATCGGAATCAGTGGGGCCATGAAAGGAATGCTTGCTCTGAAGGACGGCGGTTTTGAGACGACTGGTACCATGCTCATGATTTTTTCTCTGGCAATCGGAGCCGTGCTTGGAGAACTCATAAGGATCGAAGACCGCATGGAGAGCCTTGGGGAAAAGCTATGCCTACTTTTCCATGTCCGTGAAGGACAGGGCTTTGTGGATGGTTTTCTCACTAACGCGCTGGTCATCTGTATCGGCGCCATGGCTATTGTCGGGGCGATTCAGGATGGTATGCTTGGAGACCCTTCTATGCTCTATGCCAAAGCTATTCTGGATGCCATGATTTCCATGGTATTTGCCTCAACCCTTGGTATCGGGGTTCTGTTTGCCGCCATTCCTCTTTTCTTCTACCAGGGAGGTATCACTCTCCTTGCCGGACTCATCGCGCCCGTTATGACAGACAGCCTAATTGCTGACCTGTCCTATATCGGCTCCATCCTGATCTTTCTTGTGGGCGTGAACCTGCTGTTCGGCAAACAGGTACGGGTGGGCAATCTGCTGCCTGCATTGCTGGTGCCAGTGGCTTATGCTCTCGGCAGTTCTTACTTTTTTTAAATTTTTATGCTTTTTCACGTTGACAAGTTAAAATGGTTATTATATAATGTCATCTATCAAAAAGCTATTCACTATTAATAGCAATGAATAGCCACACAGTAAAACCATATTGATAAAGGCGAAGACGAAGAGAAGTAGCGCAGTTTATCGCTTCCAGTGAGTGGAGACAGTGAGAACCCACAGAATGAATCGGCGTGAATAACACTTTACCAGCCGCAATCTGAACATCGGGAATTACCCCGGTCAGTAGGTGCGCCGTCAGCCGCACGTCAGCCGGCAAGGAGGTTATTGCCTCTGATGGAGAGACTGCTATTGCAGTAATTCAGGTGGTACCGCGGACAATTTGTTCGTCCTGAACTATTTTAGTTCAGGGCGTTTTTTTGTGCAACAATATCCTGTCATATTTCCTGTTACACAAAGAATGCCTGAACATACAGCTTATGGACAGAATTTTTTCTGGCAGAAAGGAGACAGTTATGACAACTTCTAACATTTATCGCAACCGTGTATTAAACGAAATCAGTGAAAGTGATGTGGGACAGACCCTGAAAGTCGCGGGATGGGTTGAAAATATCCGCGACCACGGCGGCGTATCCTTCATTGACCTGAGAGATATGTATGGTGTACTGCAGGTTGTCCTGCGCGACACGACTCTGCTGAACGGCATTACAAAAGAAAACTGTATATCTGTTGAAGGCGTTATTGACCACCGCGATGAAGAAACTTACAATCCTAAGATTCCTACGGGCACCATTGAACTGGAAGCCCATACCATTGACGTTCTGGGTAAAGTCTACAGACAGCTTCCATTCGAAATCATGACATCCAAGGAAATCCGTGAAGATGTCCGTTTAAAATACCGCTATCTTGATCTTCGCAACCAGAAGGTTAAAGATAATATTATCTTCCGTTCCCAGGTCATCAGTTTCCTTCGCCAGAAGATGACTGAAATGGGATTCCTGGAAATCCAGACACCGATTCTCTGCGCTTCATCCCCTGAAGGCGCCAGAGACTATATCGTTCCTTCAAGAAAATTTAAAGGCCGTTTCTATGCTTTGCCGCAGGCTCCTCAGCAATACAAACAGCTGCTGATGGTATCCGGCTTTGATAAATATTTCCAGATTGCGCCATGTTTCCGTGACGAAGATGCCCGTGCTGACCGTTCACCGGGTGAATTCTACCAGCTGGACTTTGAGATGAGCTTTGCCACCCAGGAAGAAGTCTTCCGTGTGGGTGAAGAGGTTCTGACCGCCACCTTTGAAAAATTTGCTCCGGAAGGTGCAGCTGTCACCGCCGCTCCGTATCCTGTCATCAGCTACAAAGATGCCATGCTCCAATTCGGTACAGATAAACCGGACCTCCGCAATCCGCTGCGTATCATTGATGTGACGGAATTCTTCCAGAGATGTACCTTCAAACCGTTCCTGAAAAGAACTGTCCGCGCCATCAAGGTTCACGCTGAGATGTCCAAAGGCTTCCATGAGAAACTGCTGAAATTCGCCACATCCATCGGTATGGGCGGCCTCGGTTATCTTGAAGTAATGGAAGATTTAAGCTACAAGGGACCAATTGACAAATTTATTCCGGATGAGATGAAGCAGGAATTTGCCGAACTTGCAGGACTGACCGTTGGCGATACTATTTTCTTTATCGCAGATAAGGAAGAACGTGCCAATCTGTTTGCAGGCCAGCTCCGCAACGAACTGGGGGCCCGCCTTGGTCTGATTGAAGAGAACGCTTTCCGCTTCTGCTTCGTCAACGACTTCCCGATGTACGAGTACAATAAGGAAGAGAAAAAGATGGACTTCACGCATAATCCTTTCTCCATGCCACAGGGTGGCCTTGAAGCTTTAAACACCATGAATCCGGAAGATATTCTGGCTTATCAGTATGATATCGTCTGCAACGGTGTGGAGCTCTCCTCCGGTGCTGTCAGAAACCATGATCTGGACATTATGGTCAAAGCCTTTGAAATTGCCGGCTATACAGAAGAAGATCTGAAGACAAAATTCGGTGCTCTCTACAATGCATTCCAGTTTGGCGCACCGCCTCATGCAGGAATGGCACCGGGTATTGACCGTATGATCATGCTGCTTAGAAATGAAGATAATATTCGTGAAGTCATTGCCTTCCCGATGAACGGCAATGCACAGGATCTCATGTGCGGTGCCCCGGGTATCGTCACCGAAACTCAGCTTCGCGAGGCCCATATTAAGATTCGTGAATAAACCAGATGACTGCTTTTGAATAGCTCCATCATAAAATACCCCTGAAAACATGCTCATCGCAAATCGTTTTCCGGGGTATTTTATGATGGAGTTACTATCAAAAGCAGTTTTTTCTGTGACGGTACCTAATGTTTCTTGTAGCCCGTTGTAAAGTCTACAATATTCTTCAGTGGCCGTCCTTCAAGACATGCTGACAGATTGTAGGCCGCAATATCGACGATCCTTTCAAAGGTTTCCGGAAGATGATACTGACCGGATATATGCGGGGTGATCATCAGATTCGGCAGTTTCCACAACGGATGATCCGATGGCAGCGGCTCCGGTTCTGTCACATCGATACCTGCAGCGGCTATCTGATGATTGAGCAGAGCTTCATACAGCACATCTGATGCAGCAGCATTGCCTCTGCCACTGTTTAAGAATATGGCACTCTCCTTCATCAGTTCAAACCGTTCCCTTGTATAAATGTGATAGGTTGCCGCTGTTCCCGGCAGGAAGGATACAATGACATCGGCTCTTGGAAGTACTTGATCCAGCTCTTCTGTTGTATACAATTCGTCCACTCCTTCCGGGCATTCTCCACTATTCCGTTTGACACCAATCGTATAAGCACCCAGCGCCTTTGCCATCCGTGCGAAATGCAATCCAATATCTCCCAGTCCTACCACAAGCACGGTGGCATCCGTAATGGACGTTACGGTTCCCTCATCCGTCCATTCTGACCGAAGCTGTGCGTCACGATAAAGATGAAGCTTTTTCTGCAGCATCAACATCATGGCAAAGGTATGCTCTGCCACGGCCTTACTGTAGGCACCAGTGGCATTCGTCAAAACAGTATTAGCATCCAATACACCCGGCTTGATAAAATTATCTGCTCCCGCCGAATTCAGCTGCAGAAGCCGAAGTCCTTTTGGCGCATGAAGCTTACCCACCGGTACATTGCCAATAATAATGTCCGCACGCTCAACCATTTCCTCCGTCACATCCTGTGGTGTCGAATAGGTAAAATGACATCCCTTTCCTGCTTTTTCCAGCTTTTCTATATGTCTCTCCTGTACAGGTATGACAACCAGTATCTTCTCATTCATTAGACTTCTTCCTCCCTGCTTCTCTAAATAGTCATAGTAATTTTTTATTCTATCCCATATTTTATCCTATATTCAACATCCGGTAAACACAAAAACCTTGTTATGCGAGCCATAAATCATCTGCAAAATAGCAAAAAATTGTTTTCAAAGACAAAAATCCTTTTAAACCGTCTGAAAAAGAATGTGAAAAAGAAATTTTCCTTATTGACAAGGGCAAACTTATTTTTTATAATTGACAGCAGATATCTAAAAACAAAAAGCAATGACTGAAATAAGTAGGTTTTAGTGAAACATACAGAGAGCTGCCGGTCGGTGAGAGGCGCATGGGAAGCTTTAACTGAATACCTTCACAAGCTGCGCACCGAACGATTTTCCAGTAGGCTGCGACGGAGTGCAACCGTTATGATGCATGAGTATTGATTGATACTTGAAGAGACCGGTTATGTGAATAACCGGTGAATTAAGGTGGTACCGCGAGTCTTCCTCGTCCTTATTGAAGGATGGGGATTTTTTTATGTCTACATCTTCATAGTGAGAAAGAGAAAGGAGTTTTACAATGACTTTATATGACGAGCTGGTAGCCCGTGGCCTGATCGCCCAGGTGACCGACGAAGAAGAGATTAAAGAACTGATCAACAATGGCAAAGCAACCTTCTATATCGGCTTTGACCCGACGGCAGACAGCCTGCATGTTGGCCATTTCATGGCCCTCTGCCTGATGAAACGTCTGCAGATGGCAGGCAATCGTCCGATCGCCCTCATCGGAGGCGGTACAGCCATGATCGGTGATCCGTCCGGCAAAACAGATATGCGCCAGATGATGACAAAGGAAACCATTGAACACAACTGTGAATGTTTCAAAAAACAGATGGAGCGTTTCATCGATTTTTCCGAAGGCAAAGCTTTGATGGTCAATAATGCCGACTGGCTGATGGATCTGAA
>JAEDGN010000132.1 GCA_016297495.1 Coprococcus sp. | reverse complement strand
ATCTCTTCCATACTGCCCAGAATCGTACTTCCTATAACAATCAGTACTACCAGTACTATGGTTAAAAATGCGGATACCAGACTCTTATGTTTCATACGGGCACTGAGGGCCGTAATGGCCGCTCCGGCTGCCGTCGCAATACTAATCGGCAGAAGAGGCAGAAGAATAGTCCCTGCGAATCCATATATATAGAAGCTGAAGGCCGGATGCATATACCTGGCATACATGATCATTCCCGGCACCATGACCATCAGACTGAGTATAAGATTGGTCACATACATGGTCAGAAAACGACTGATGACAATGGCAGCCTGAGATACAGGAAGAGATACCAGAATCTCATAGGTATTCATTTGAAAAATAACGCTGCCGGCTTTAAAAAAGGTAAACATCAGAATGATCAGTCCCGTAATGGCTGACAGATAGGCCGGTACGATATCCGCCATTCCCATAAGGATCAGTCCCATGGACAATGCCATCGTATAAAACAGAAGCATTGCCGCCAGCATGATCCAGAGGACAGCCATCGCTATAAAACGGCTTTTTTTCTTTTTATCCTTTGTATACCGGATCTCGTTGATACCAAATAGATTGCGAAGCTGTACGGTACTAAGCAGTCGGATTTGCTTTAGCATAACCTGCCACCTCCATGAAAACAGATTCCAGCGATTCGCCTCCGGTCAGTTCTTCTGTACTGCCGGCTGCGACCAGATGTCCTTCTTTAATAATCACTACTTTATTACAGAGTTTTTCCGCCACATCCAACACATGGGTGGAAAAAAAGACTGCAGACCCCTTACTGCACAATGCATGCATCTTATTTTTCAGTGTCAGCGCTGCCGACGGATCAAGGCCCACAAAAGGCTCATCCAGTACCAGCAGTTTTGGTTCATGGATCAGCGCCCCGATGATGGCCAGCTTCTGCTTCATACCGTGAGAATAGGAAGAGATCAGATCTCCCAGCGCCGCCGTCAATCCAAAATCATCAGCCTCCTTCCTGATCCTCTGCTCTCTTTCGGAACCCGATATGCCAAAAATATCAGCCATAAAATTCAGATACTGAATACCTGTCAGATATTCATACAGATCCGGATTGTCCGGAATATAAGCCAGCATGGCTTTACACCGGATCGGATCATTTTTCACCGAAATACCGTCAATCGTAATCTCTCCCTGATCAAAATCGTGAATACCGACGATGCATTTAATTGTCGTTGTTTTGCCGGCACCGTTATGACCGATAAAACCACAGATATCTCCGGCTTCCACCGTCAGATTCAGGTCATCAACCGCCCGTTTGCCGCCTTTATAAATTTTTGTCAGATTTTTTATACAAAGCATATCTATACCTCCCCGATGCCGCAGATTCTTGCAGCTTCTCTTTTTATTTTTTCCAGTTTTTTACGATCCGACAGATTCTGAAAAACAGGATGATCAAACACCTCCACCACCGATTGACCAATTAATTTTCTGTTCCTGACTGTCTCCTTGCCAAGTTCTATATTCTCATACCAGCTGTCCAGCTCATAAAAAAAGTCATCACCATGGAGACGCATATCCTGTTCATACAATATTTTTACAGCCCGGACATATCGCTCCAGTCTTTCAAAAGCTGTCTCTTCTTCTCCATATTCCGCATACATGACAGCGGTCTGATATTCATAGGATGCCACCGCATTGGGATTCAAATGATCCAGTTCAAAGTCTTTGATCAGCGCATCCATTCGCTTCACAACCCTTCTCCCCTTTTCCGGCTCATTGCCATAAACAGTCAACAAATGAGTCCCGCTGCCGAATGCAGTCATAATCCCCCAGCACATATTGATCTGGGCTGCTCTGTCCGCCTCCTTCAGCTTCCCGGCCATGAGATAGGCCTGCACCAGCATGATGGCATTGTCCTTCATGCTGTTCACATCCTGGATATCTGCCAGATCCTCAATCACTTCCTCAGCTTTCCCACTATAGAGTGCCACCATGGCTTTTAAGCTGGAAGCATTATTACAGATCAGCAGATTTTTACATTCTGCCATGATTCTTTCACAAAGGCTTTCAATCATCATCAGTATTTCCTGCTGACGTTTCTGATCAGCCGCCATCATAAAATGATTGAGCCACAAAACAGAGATATACAACAGGAAGGGATAGCATGAATAATACTGCTTCACCAGCGCCTCACTCTCCGCCATGACATCTTCAAAGGGCTTTTCTGCAAAATCTGATGCAAGTCTGTGATAAACAGCCTGTATCTGCTCCCTGCTAAGCTGAGGTTCATACCCCAGCAGTTCATCCACTGTCACATCAAAAAATGCAGCCAATACTGGAAGCAGCAGAATATCCGGCATGGACATTCCTGTTTCCCATTTTGAAACAGACGCCTTCGTCACGCCGATAAACCGCGCCAGCTCCTCCTGGGTAATCCCTTTTTTGCGACGCAAACGTATAATATTATCCGACAAATGTATGGATATATGATCCATATAAAAATCACCTCTCCCTCTGCTATTACTATACAGAGAAAAAGGTGATCTTTCAATGGATTCTCAGGATATTTCGAGATATAAAATCAACTGACACGATACTATTTAATCAGTACCATCAGCAGCGTTCCGGCTACAATCAGGCAGAGACCGACAGCAGCCTTTCTTGACAGCTTTTCATGAAATACAATGTATGAAAAGGCAATGGTTATGAGAATACTCAGTTTATCAACAGGAACAACCACACTGGCAAGTCCGTCATGCAAAGCCCTGTAATAGCACAGCCATGAGGCGCCCGTCGCCAGTCCAGAGAGACAGATAAAAAACAGTTCTCTGCCTTCAATATGACGAACGGTATGCTGTTTCTTCGTCACAAATACCACGATCCAGGCCATAATCAATACAACAGTCGTACGAATGGCTGTTCCCAGATTAGAATCAAGACCTTCAATACCAACTTTACCAAGAATGGATGTGAGACTGGCAAATACAGCCGACAGACAGGCGTACCAGAACCAGGTTCTTCCATGGACCTCACCATTTCCCTGTCCGTTCTTTTTTTCTATCATCATATATGTACCGATGCCGATCAGGACAACCGCGATACCTTTTGCCAGTGTAATCCCTTCATGCAGGAAAATAAATGCCAGAATAATGGTCAATATGGTACTGGATTTGTCAATCGGCACCACCTTGTTGATATCCCCCAGCTGAAGCGCTTTAAAATAGCAGAGCCAGGATGCTCCCGTTGCCAGTCCGGACAAAATCAAAAATATCCATGTTCTGGGACTGACATCAGGAATCGTTACCTGTGATCCCACAATAAAAACCATGATCCATGAAAAAATCAGTACAACAATG
>JAEDGN010000047.1 GCA_016297495.1 Coprococcus sp. | reverse complement strand
TATATATATTCGTTATCAGAAGGATCTCAATCCTCATTGGTTCCGTGCTTTTATTATACCAGTAAAGAGAATAAAAGGCCATCCCAAATAAACGCTTCTACTTTAATTCCCCAATCGCGCTTAATAACGCCTCGTTTTCTTTCCTGCTCTTTACAGCAATTCTGTAAAATCCCTTTGACAATCCCCTGAAATTTTCACAGTTACGAATCAGGATCCCTTTTTCTAACAATCTGTCATACAATGGCTGTCCACAATAAATCAGAAGAAAATTTGCTTTTCCCGGAAACACTTTATAGCCCGCCTGTTTTAATCCAGTCTCTAAAAATTGTCTTTCGCTCTCAATATATGCAACCGTTTTTTCTACAAATGCTGTTTGCATGGCACATTGATATCCTGCTGCCTGTGCAAAAACTGATAGATTCCACTCCGGTAATTGCCTGTCAATTCTCTCTAATAACAACGAATCACTGCAGACCAAATATCCCAAACGAACTCCGGGAATCGCAAATATCTTCGTAAATGCTCTGACAAGTATCAGATTCGGAAATATATCGATTTCCTGCAGTATGGAACACTCCTTATCACAGAACTCTATAAAGCATTCATCGAGAACTACATAAATCCCCTTATTTTTGCAATACTCAAGCACATTGATTAACGCTTCTCCGGTCATCAGACTTCCTGTGGGATTATTGGGGTTGGCTAAAAACAAAAGATCAACATCTTCTTTCAACACGGATAAGAAATCATCCTGCAGACAAAAATCGTTCTCTTCTTTTGTTTCGTAATATATGATTTCTCCGTCTGTGGCCCTGGCAGCATACTCATAACCGTAAAAAGATGGAACTGGAATCACTGTTTTTTCCGGTCTGATTCCATGAATAATCGCCATAAAAAGCTCCGATGCACCATTTCCAAAAAGTAAATACTCCTTTGGCACAGCAAGCATCCCGCTAACCGCTCTCTTCAATTTTTCTGAAAAAATATCCGGATATTTACTGCAGTTCTCCACTGCTTCATATAAAGCTGCTTCTACTGCTTCCGGTATACCAAGAGGATTCACATTTACAGAGAAATCTGTTTTCACATGGTTTGTGTAAATATCTCCTCCATGAATTTTCTTCATTTTCATCAGACCTTTCCACTCCGGAATGAACGCCGGTTTCATCAGCAACTATTTTACCCTCTTTTGAAACAGATGTAAATCTGCAATAAATTTTTTAACCTTTCAGAGCAGCCATGTCTTCATCAATTGACGCTATCGTAAATCTGATTTAGAATATAGTTAAAGATGAGGAGATGCAAAAGATGAGGTTAAAAAACATATCAGGAAAGATGAAAGTAACGGGGCTTGCGTGTGTTTTTCTGCTTGTTCTGTTAATGATCTTCTTTTATAGCAGTTGGGACAAACCCGAATATACGTCTGATAATAAGGAGGAAGAACCTTTAATGCTGTGGATTGCTTCAGATATTCATTTCCTGTCGCCGGAGCTAACGGATGGCGGGGCACTTTTTACCAGAATGGTAGAAAGTGGAGACGGCAAAATGGTGGGACAGTCGGAAGAGATTGTCAATGCCTTTTTGGAAACGGCATTGGAAAAGAAACCAGATGCCCTGATCTTATCCGGCGATTTGACCTTCAATGGTGAACAAAAAAGCCTGGAGGTTCTGGCAGACAAACTGGATAAGCTTCAGAAAGCAGGCATCCCGGTGCTTGTCATCCCCGGGAATCATGATATCGAATCTCCTTATGCTTATCGGTACGTTGAAGAAAAAGCAGAATCGACAGCTCCGATAACGGAAAAGGATTTTAAAGAAATCTGCGGCAGCTTCGGGTATGATGCTGCTCTGAGCAGGGACAAGGACTCTTTTAGTTATCTATATCAACTATCGGAAGATCTGGGGATCCTTCTTCTGGATGCAAACACGGTAAACGCTCCGGGAGAAATCAGCCAGGGAAGCCTACGCTGGATGGAGAAACAGCTTCAATGGGCCAAAGAGCAGGGGATGGAGATTGTTTCCGTATCCCATCAGAATCTGCTTCCGCAGAATGATCTGCTAAGCATGGGATTTGTTATGTACAATAATGGACAAGTGTTTGACTTGCCGGAGAAGTATGGCGTAAACGCGCATTTTAGTGGACATTCGCATATATGGCATGATAAAACAATAAACGGACTGACGGATACTGCGGTGGGCAGTCTGACGGTTACGCCCCTCGGTTATTCTGTAGTAGAGATCGATGAAACTGGCGAGGTAAACTGTCATCAGGAAAAGCTAGCCCTCCTACAGGATGAATCCAGAAAACTCTTTAACACAATTACGGATCGTAAAGTACGTGCTTCTTTGTCAGGCCTTTCTCTGGACGAGGAAGCAAAAGAGAAAATGGTAAGCTTTGCCGTGGCTGTAAACAGAGATTATTTTTCCGGAACGCTGCCGGATACAGAATTGCTGAAGCGAATGGAAGGCTGGGCGTTATGGAAAAAAAACGGTAAGGAAACCTTCTGGTACAGCTATCTGGAGAGCATATTCAATTAATTGCCAAATCATCTACTATCCATTTCCGTTACAGGGATATCAAAAAAGTCTATACAATCGTATTCTTTGAGAAGAGCACACAGGAATTCCATGCCTGTCCAGACGTATATATCCATCGTGCAAAACAGTGCACCGATACGGGCCTTGACATTGATTTACTGCAGGAATTTGTACTGATTCCACTTGACATCTTTAAGAAGAGCCATCACAATAGAGGCATATCTGATAAACTAGAGGCATGGCTTACCTTCCTCAGTATGGATGATCCCAAGAGCATCATAAGGCTCATCAGCACTTATCCGGAATTCACAGAACTCTATGAGGATATTTATACGTTATGCCTGGATATAGAAAGGGTGATGGGAATGTATTCAAAAGAATTGCTCGAACTTGATCTCGGCACAATCGATTACATGATTGATGAAATGCAGAACACCATTGATGCACACTCATTTTTAATTGTTACGTTCGCTTTCACAATGCGGCATTTACCTTGCTCTTTCCATCTCTTTATGATAACCTTAGCATAGAACCTAAACATTTTGCTGCGTTATAATACACGCAGGTTTTGCAGACAGGGCTGACGCAATCGCGTCAGCCCTGTCTTTTCCTATTGAAGCAGTTCCTCAAAGTCTTCTATTAATTTTTCCACATCTCTTCTGTTGACCAGTTTCCGGCTCTCACCATTCACCGTTGCCAGCTGGAAGCTGCTGTCATATTCTGTAAATGTAACAACTGTTTCTTTTCCGTCATCCCATCTCAGAGTGATATTTACCGTTTCTTCTCCCTTCGGCTCCGTTAATTCTCCCAGTATTTTCTCTGCTTTCATCTGGGAAAGATCACTGTAAGCACCTGACAGGTCCACCAGCTGGATCTCTTTGCCTCCCACATACCATTTTACTTCGGTCTCCGGTTCATTTTCTGTTTCCTCTGCCGTATCCACGCCTCCGTCCTCTCCGTTATCGGATGTTTCTGTCTCCGCAACATTTACAGAATCGTCCTTCACTTCCATAACGACCGTCTTCTTCTCCAGCTTCCAGTGTCCGCTGCCTGTAGTAATCTCAATACCTGCTGCTTCACTCAGCGTCCCTGATATAATGCCACTATCCGTCATATCGGCTGCCCGGGCAGTTATCAGCTGTTCCGCTGTACCGGCACTGAGCAGGTGCACCTCATTAGACCCATCCATGCTGACATAGTAGTCCCCGTCTTCATTCTGTCCGCCAATATAGACCACAGCCTGCTTTGCCACTGTCACCGTCTTTGTTTCTGTTTCCGCTTCAGTCTCCGTTTCATCTCCGTCTCTCACATCCGCAGCTTCGCTGTCTTCATGTACAGTCTCCGTCTCTGTATAATCGACCGTTACCGATGCCGTCGGATTTTCAAGCCCGTACACGGACATATCCTGACAGTTATATTCAATATCTTTTTTGAAAGTAATTCCTGTCACAGTATTGATGAGCTGCGTAATTGATGATGATGAGCAGTCCTCTTTTTTCTCTCCGTTTTCTGTAACGATCCAGCCTGATGAAACATTGCTGTCTGTGGTCAGCTGCAATGCCTGTTCACCGGATTCTATCTTCACACTTGTTATATCATCCGAAACAATTGTCGGAAAATCTTCCATATCTGCCATTTCATACAGATCCATTATGAAAGCATCGGCGAAATCGGAGGAAACCATATAAACCGCATCATCGCCGTCAATCTGCAAATAACAGCCGCTGACGCTGTCATTGGTATTGCCCACCCTGAAATCCTTCTGTTTATTGTCACTCGTCTCATAATGTACAGTCAGTACAGGCACATCCAATCCATACTCCGATAGATCTTCCGGCTCTTCCAGTTTGCGAATAGCCGATACGGCTCCCAGCTCATTGGTCATATCCGTCAGACTTTCCTGCAGTACAGGGAAGTCTCTGTCCGATTCATCATACCAGGTTCCGTCTTCCTTTACAAATGACAGCTTTTTTCCATCCTTTTCATAGCTGATAGCCATAATCTGATCACTGTCCACACTGCTGATGACGAGAGAATCTTCCTCCGCCTCTGCTTCTTCCTCTGCCTGATTCATTTTTATAATGGCAAAATAGGCACCGGCTGCGATCAGCAGCAGTATCAGTGCTGCAATCAGACCTTTTTTTCTATTTTTCATTCTCTACCTGCGCCTCCTTCTGAACCAGACAACACCACCGACAATAACGAGAATGATCGGAACAGCGATGACAAAAGTTCCCCAGAACCCTGCATCAGCGGCTGTCACCGACAGATAGGTTGTAGACAGACTCTTTGCCGGTATGGATATACTTTCCTCTTTATCAATCATCCAGCTGAGAGCATTAACGATCAGTTCATAATTACCGCCTGAAACAGCCTGATTCATACTTTCATTCAAAAGTCCCGAGGATGTCAGATACAGAAATTTTGTTTCCTTGCCGTCATAGGATTCTGTTACAGCCACACCCGGTGTGAACGGACCTTCCTGATCACCTGACCGTTTCTCCATGGTGGTCAGATTCTTCAGATCCGTCTTAATATAGGATTTACTGCTGGTCTTCAGAATCGGTGTCACAGACACTGAACTTCTGACATCTTCAGACACCTCAATATTTTGTGCATACGGCATAAGAATAATATCATCAGAAGTCATATCACCTACCGCATCTGTACTCTGAATTCTTGGAATCAGATAGGATGGATAGCCCGGATAATAATACTGGCTGTTGTCCTCAATGATAATACCATCCGATACGGACAAGCCATAATTGTCCAGAACAGCATCCAGATTCGGTGTATCTGTTTCCATATAATCTGTAATCAGCAGAACATGACCGCCATCTTCCATATAATTCAGAAGACGCTCCTTCTCATCCGCTGAAATATCCTTCTGAGGCGCGTTGATCATGATGCAGTCCGCATCTTCAGGAACTGCCTCACTGGTAATCAGATTCAGGTCTTCGACATCAATATTCTCTTTGGCAATCTGGCTGCCCAGACTGTCCGGGATAGAGGCTTCATCATGCCCTGTCAGGAGATACAGCTTCGGAAGCTCATCAGAGGTTACATAATCGATGGCACTGGTCAGCTGTCCCTCCGCATCAAAGCCTGTTTGCTGATAGCTGTAGGTTGAATAGTTAATCTCCGACTCATAAATATCATTATAGGAAATCACCTTCGAACGTTCACCACAGACGACAATCATACTGTTATCAGGCAGATTGCTGTCTGTATATTGTTTAGTAAACGATGGATTGACCACAGGATCTTTCAAGTGTACCTTTACATGGTCCGAAAGTGATTCATACCGCTCCAACACCGTCTGAAGATCTTCATCTTCATTGCCGCTTTCCACAACCAGATAAATATCCACATCCTGGTCCAGACCAGCCACAAACTCCTTCGTATCATCTGTGATGGTATATAACTGATTGTCTGTCAGATCAAATTGTGTGTATTTAACAGGCATCTGACCCACAGCGAGATTGACAACAACCACAATGGCCAGCATGACCATCACCATCAGGGCATCTCCGCCCCAGCGCCGTCTCTGAATGGACTGTATGGTCAGGAAAATACAGAACACAACAATGGAAAGATAATAAACAATTCCTGTCACATCCAGTATGCCTGATGCAAAATCAGAAAAGAAAGAAGTCATATTAAAAGCACTTAATGCCTTTGACACAGACCCTTCCATCCATTCAGCCTTTGCGAGAAAAATGACCAGATTAACAACTTCCGCCGCAACACCGACGACAATTGCGATTTTCACCTGTGCCGTCAGATTATAGATCAGCCATGCCGCAAACAGGATCACAAAAGCCCAGATAGCAAAAGACGCTGAAGCCGTTCCCGGCAGGGAATCTGTGAGGGCACCGGTAATATAGAAAAACAGCAGTACAAAGAAGGTCAGCAATGCTGCAATGACCTGGCTCTCTGTTATCGACGAAAGGAGCAGACCAATAGCAATACAGGCTGCTCCATAAAGAAAATATCCCAGAATGGCGGTATAGGCCATTGGCAGTGACACCGTGCCGAATTTTGCCAGAATCAGCGGATAAAGGCATGTAATCAGCAGCGCAAGAGCAAAAACTGTCACCATGGCCAGATATTTACCAACCACTACTCTCCAGAGCGACACCGGTGCTGTCAAAAGCAGCTGATCCGTTTTCCGGTTTCTCTCTTCCGCAAGTATACGCATGGTCAGTACCGGTGTCATAATCAGAAACAATACCATAACGCAGGATAATGTATAGCCAAAATAAGGATATCCCGATGACAGATTGATGACTGCATAATAAATACCGATGACAACCAGCATAAAGGCCATGCAGATATAACCCGTCATGGAAGTAAAATAAGATTTCAATTCTTTTTTATAAATTGCTCTCATGACTGTCATCCTCCTCTCCATTCTGCGCCGGTGCATGATCGTCAGCCGTCAATTCAATAAAGACATCCTCCAGAGACTTCTTGACCTGATTCATGGTGTAAATCGGACATTCAACAGCTGCCAGCCCATAAAAAATAAGTTCCCGTACATCTACCTTCGGATCGCTCTGTACGGTCACATCTATACATTCTTTTTCCTCGGACTTCACAGTCTCGATGCTTTCCACACCATCAATGGCCGAGAGAACACGACGAATATCATCCTCTGTTCCCTTTACCGTCAGCTGCAGTGTATTTCTATCTTCCATCAATTTTCCAAGATTATCTGTCGTATCACAGGCCACCAGCTTACCGTGGGACAGAATCAATACATCATCGCAGACTGCACTGATTTCCGAAAGAATATGGGAACTTAAGATCACCGTATGTTTTTTGCCCAGGCTTCTGATCAGCTCTCTGATCTCAATAATCTGAGCCGGATCCAGACCGACAGTGGGCTCATCCAGAATAATAACCTCCGGATACCCCAGTAATGCCTGAGCCAGACCTACACGCTGTTTATACCCTTTTGACAGATTCTTAATCAGTCTGTCCGCAACATCCTCAATCTTTGTGACAGCCATGACATCCGCAACAGAATCTTTGATTTTATCCTTTGCTATTCCCTTCAGTTCCGCTGCGAAATGCAGATATTCCCTTGATGTCATATCCGTATACAGCGGCGGCAGCTCCGGCAGATAGCCGATGCACTTTTTCGCCTTCTCCGGATTCTCCAGCATATCATGCCCATTGATCATGATACTGCCCTCTGTCGGCCCGATATATCCCGTCATCATATTCATAGTCGTCGATTTGCCCGCACCATTCGGTCCCAGAAAACCATAAATATGCCCTTCCTCTACCGTAAAACTGAGATGATCCACAGCCAGATGACTACCATATCTCTTCACAAGATTCTTAACCTCAATCAAATCTTTGCTCCTCCTTTTTGGTCATTCCAACAGCTCTGTTCCAGGCCATTTCTCTTTTCAAGGATATAGGATATTTATGAATTTTCGGTGGGCAAATTGTGATGAATTTCTGATTATTCTGTGAACATCTCAGGGATCAGGGACAGGGGACGGTTCTGTGTCCCATGTTCTGGGACACAGAACCGTCCCCTGTCCCGCGCTCTCTCCCTCACCTGTTTTTATATTGCTCCATATCATGCTGCCACTCTGCATATGCAGCATCCGTTCTGTGATCTGCCAGATCGTAGTTCTCCTGCAGATAATTCCCCAGCCATACAGATATCTTACGTGCACCGCTGTAATTCAAATGGTTGCCGCCATCCCGGCTGTCCGTCATCCAGTCAAATCCCGTTTCGTCCATATTAAGATTGAAATCAATAAACGGAACCCCTTTCTGACCGGCATAAGCCGCCACCGCTTCATGGCGTCCCATGTTCCATGAATTAGCCGATGGCATTTCCACCATAATGACCTGAATATCTGCCTGCATGCAAATATTCAGGAATTCATCCAGTAAATGAACCGCCAATGCATCGATCTGAGTGGCTTCGCCGGTATCCTTCATATAATCGGGGCCTGTATAAGCTACCATTTCATCCGAGTAATAATATCCTTTCTGAAAATCATGCCATGACTTCCGATCCCTTCCCAGTAAATCCCGAAATTTTAATTCTTTCCAGCGGTCATGATATTCTATCACCGGAAATACATATTTCATCCCTGTCTTCAGCATAGAAAGCAGCTGCCCTGACATAGATTCCTGAAACAGGGAATCCACCTCCAGAATAACAACCTTCGGTTTCTGACAGGTCAATACCTCCTCCAGGAGTTTTACAGCCTGCGCAATCTTCTGTTTAATCTCACCGCAGGCATAGGCACTGATTCCATGCTGCTCCCAGATATCCATTGGTGAAAAGGCACTGGACAGATCACTGTTGCCGATGGCAACCACATCCAGTGAATTCTCCGCTTCTCCATAAAAACCTCTGGCACGGTAATTCATCATTCCTCCACTGTGAAAACCTGTCCGCGGCATCAATACCCAGGAAACAAGCTCCAGAATGAGGATCACAATCAGCCAGAAAGCCACAATACGCCCCACTATACGAACATATCGCTTATCATCTCTTTTTAATAAATGATTATCCTTACCCAAAAAAACGAGCCTCCTCTAGAAATTTGCATACACCGGATCTATCGCTTCATACCCATTGCCGTAAGCTCCGAATATGACCACCATGCAAATGGCAGCAATATAGATGCCCCATCTGACAGGTATTGACTGTACCGCAATTTTTTGCCGGATATGCCATTTTTTCTCCTGCATCAGACCGACGATCAGCAGAATAACCGTCCCCGCAGCCAGCACTGCCATATCATATATATCCAGACCAAGCGCCAGCCAGTTTCCCCCCGTTTCTTTGAATATTGAAACAAACATACTGCCAAAAGCAGACAGATCATTGGCCCTGAACAAAAGCATTCCGATATTGACCAGTATAAAGGTCCTTGCAATAAGGAAAAGCTGCCACAGATGACCGTCCCGGCAAATGCCTGTCCGGGCATAAAACCGCCCGATGACCGGTCTGAAAAACAATCCCAGCAGTGTCAGGACATAATAATACATTCCATACACCACATATTTCCATGCAGCGCCATGCCAGAGACCATTAGCCATCCACACAAAAAACAGTGCGAAAGCTGTAGGCAGCACCTGCCCCAAATGATCATTCAAATATTTTTTCGCCATCCGCCCCAATCTCAGATTGATCTTCGACAATGTCACAGGGTAAAAAATATAATCTCTGAACCAGGCGCCGAGAGTCATATGCCAGCGCCGCCAGAACTCTCCAATGGATCTGGAGAAAAAAGGGCGCTCAAAATTAGCCGCCAGTTCAATGCCAAATAAACCGGCGCTGCCTCGGACAACGTTCATACATCCGGCAAAATCCGTATAAATCTGCAAGGTATAAACCAGCATGGCCAGCACAACGATCCATCCGCTGTAAGATGCCGGATCATCAAAAACAGTGGACACCAGGATCGCCGCTCTGTCAGCAATGACTACTTTTTGAAACAGTCCCCATAAAATCAGCTGCATGCCGAAAGTAAACTGACGGTAATCCGCACGGTGCCCCTCAAATGCCTGGCCGGCCAGCTGATCATAGCGGCTGATCGGCCCTTCCACAATATTGGTAAACAAACTCAAAAATAAGGCCAGCCGCCCTAAATGATGCTCCGCTTTGCACTGTCCCCTGTATACATCTATGACATACCCCACGGCGGACAGCGTATAAAAAGAAATTCCCAGCGGCACCAGAAGATTCAGTGCCGGAAGCTGCCATCCCGCATTCAGCCTCCCCATTACCGCATTGATATTTTTGCCGAAAAAATGATAGTATTTCAGAAAAATAAGAAATCCCACATTCATCAAAATCGTGACTAAAAGTATACAGCGCTTTCTCCTCACCATAAGCGCTTTTCTTGTCCTGCGTTCTTCCTTTTCAAGACTCTTCCTGACAGCATCAAAGCGCTTCTGCTCCCGTTCCATAGCCAGTGCACCAAAATAAACGGCCAATGTCGTCATTATCAGAAAAACAGGCAGCCGGCCCGAAGCCAGCAGGTAGAACAGATAACTGCCGGCAAGCAGAACCATCCATCGTTTTTCCAGCGGCACAAGGTAATAAAGACATACCAGAATACCAAGAAACAATAGCAGATAACCCCAGGATGTATAGCTCATGAATTTCTAATCCTCCTGAAGCCTTTCAACAAGCTGCCACATGGCTTCCGCTGATTCAAAGTTTTCCGGAACGATATCTGTCGGAAGAATATCCACATCAAATTCATCACATATCTCCGTTACAATCGTCATAACATCCAGTGAATCCAACAGTCCGCCGGACACCAGCTTTTTCTCTGTCCAGTAATCAATACCTGTTTTTACTTTGTTCAATATCTTTATTAATTCGTTCATTTCTTAGACCTCCCTTTTTTCATATCTTCATAATAGGACTGCAAATATTTTCTGTCTGTTTTGCCATTGGCATTTTCCGGTATTTTTTTCAGGCGAATACATTCTCCCGGACGCATATAGGTCGGCAGCTTATCTGCCAGCCATTCAGACATTACATCCGCATTCTTTGGTCCACCCTGATAAAACAATACCAGCCTGTCCACTTCTTTGTCATAAATACATACACATGCTTTCACATCATCCGCTGTACCAGCCGCTGCTTCAATTTCACCCATCTCAATACGATATCCCATATGTTTAATCTGGTAATCCTTCCGCCCCAGATAAATCAGTTCACCCTGGTCATTGTACCGCACCAGATCTCCGGTTTTGTATATTTTCTCCGGATACCAGGGATTCAAAGGATTTTGTATGAAGGCCTCCTCAGTCTTTTCAGTATCACCGTAATATCCCATAGCCAGAAAAGACCCCCTTACACAAAGCTCTCCAACTTCCCCGGCTGCTGTCTCAGTGCCGTCATCCCTCAACACCAGCAGATGACAGTTATTGCAGGCCCGTCCGATCGGCAGTGATTCATCATCCCTGAAATCTCTGTCTACAATATAATAAGCACAGATATCTGTCACCTCCGTCGGACCGTACAGGTTGGCATACAGCAGATCCGGCATCTTCCGTCGCCAGTAATTCAGCTGCTTTACCGGCATCACCTCTCCCGCAAAAAGAACCTTTTCCAGATACTGCAGCTGTACATAGTCCAGAACCTTCCAGTTGGCGACAATAGACAGCGCCGTCGGAACCCAGTAAATCGTATTGACCTTTCGTGCATTCATATATTCCAGCAATCTCACAGGAAAAGCAAAAAGCTGCTTTGGAAGTATTTGGAGTTCCGCCCCCGATGCAAGTGCAGCATAGATATCCAATACCGACATGCTAAAATAAAAAGGCGTTTGACTGCCAAATACGGTCTGCTCATTAATATCAAAGGTCTCCTTCACCCATTCTGCATAAGCGATCACACTTCGGTGGCTAACGGCTACCCCCTTTGGCATTCCTGTTGAACCGGAAGTGAATAAAATATACACCAGGTCGGTATCAATGGCCCGGTGCCTCACCTCTGCCAGAGCCTCTTTATTCTCCTGAGTATGAATGCCATCTTCATACAGAACTATCTTTATCCCTGAATGCCCATTCCTGCCCAGTCCTTCTCTGACCGCAGCCTCATGATCTTTATCCGTCATGACAGCTGCCGGTCTCAATACAGAGAAAATTTTTCTTATTCTATCCCATGGCATCTTTGTATCAATAACCGTATAAAAATTTCCGCCATATACCACGCCAAACATTGCTGCCAGACAAGACGGTGTCTTTTCCATATAGACTGCCACCGGTTTCCCGTTAATTCCCTCCCGCTGCAAAAGGCTTCCCACCGCCCCCGCATACTGTCTCAGTTCCTTCCAGGTCATCACTGTCTCATTATCCGCACAGGCTGTTTTCTCCGTCCATTCTCTGGATGCCCTTTCAAGATATTCCAGAATATTTTTCACATCATCGCCCCCTGCTTTTTATATGCACTCATTGCCTGCCATCTGCGGCTATCATAACATAAAAAAAACGGGAAACAGGAAATGTCCGTTTATTGTAAGAAAGAATTAGGACGGTGAAAGAAATCTGAAAGAATTTTCATATGTCTAAAATCAGCTACTCCCTTGTTTTATATTTCAGAATGCATTAAAATAATAAAAGACATTCTGATTCGACAAATTTCGAGGTTTTGATTATGAATATAAAAAAATATCTTCTGCCGACAGCAGTTCTAATTATTACCATTATTATTCTTATCATCACAGTCCCAAAACTGATAGCAGACCGCTCCGGGACCAATCTGGACGAGGGGATTTCTCACCTGAAGGCATTGGAAGCCAAAGATATCTCTGCCATTGAACAGGAGATTAAACAGAATAAAAAAGATGCCCGTGCCGAAGCGCTGGCTCAGGCTCTTGAGGATGGCAGTGTATCCCTGTGGGCACAGTTCAACGATTCCGCCATTTATGGCGACTCCCGGACAGTGGGTTTTTATACCTATGATCTGCTGGATGAATCCCGGGTTCTGGCTGCCGGAGGTCTGACAATTGCAGGCATCCCTGATTATATGGATCAGATGACAATGCTGAATCCATCCTGCCTGTTTCTGTGTACCGGATTAAATGATGTCAGCATTGGTCTGTGGCCTACACCGGAAGATTATGTAGCATCCTATGAAGAAGCCATGCAGGCCCTCATGAAGGCTCTCCCTGATACGGAGATTTATGTCAATTCCATTTTCCCGGCTCAGGATCCGGCTTTTGAGCAATCCACCAAATGGTATAAAATTCCGGATTACAATGAAGCAATAAAGGCGTGGTGTAAAGAAAAAGGCTATCACTATATTGACAATACAGCTGTATTTGAAGCCCACAGTGATTTGTATGATATCGACGGCATCCACTTTCAAAAAGATTTTTATCAGTACTGGGCAACGAATATGCTTATCGAGGCGGCCAAACAATGAAGAAACTAAATTGGATTTTTTATATTAAATATGTATTATTATTTTTTTTACTTATATTTATGATCCGTCTGCTGAGCGGCAGCGGAACCAGCAGCACCCCTGCAGCTCAGGTTGATGCCGATGTCACGTCAGCCATTAACATGGACATGTTATCAGCAGCCGATCATCGTATGTTCAAAAGACTCTACGGTATCAATGCCAACGACTATGAAGATGTCCGTCTGTACGTGTCCGGTTCCAATATGGAAGTAGAAGAACTTCTTATTGTAAAACTCAAAGATCAATCTCAGGCGGAGTCCGTGGAATCGGCGATCAATACCAGACTTGAAAAGCAGCTGCAGAGCTTTGAAGGCTATGGTCCGGAACAGTGCAAACTGTTAAATGATCATATTCTTGATGTCCGGGGCAATTATATATTATTCATCGTCCATAACGATGCGGCAGCGGCTGATAAAGCCTTTCGAAAGAGTTTGTAAAACGTTTAAAAGAGGGAAAACGTTATGATTTTTAGCAGTGTATTTTTTATATTTATATTTTTGCCAATTGTGCTTCTGTTATATTTTCTTGTACCAAAAATCCTTAAAAATCCGGTCATTCTGATTGCCAGTCTCATTTTTTATGCCTGGGGCGAACCGGTTTATATCCTGCTGATGATTTTCAGTATCCTGTTCAACTATCTCACCGGTCTGGAAATCGATGACTGCAGATCTAAGGGTTTGGATAAAAAAGCACGTACCGCATTCTGGCTGGCCGTGGGAGTAAATCTTGGAATTCTTGGATTCTTCAAGTATTTCGGATTTTTCATAGACAATCTGAATGCTGTCCTTCCATTTGATATTTCCTATCATCCACTGGCACTGCCCATCGGTATTTCTTTTTATACTTTTCAGACTCTGTCCTACATCATTGATGTCTATAAAGGCAAAGTAAAAGTACAAAAAAATATTATATATTTTGGAACTTATATCTCCATGTTCCCTCAGCTGATTGCCGGTCCCATTGTCCGGTATTCAGATATTGAAGATCAGCTGAAAGATCGGAAAGTCAATCTGGCTCTATTCGGCAATGGTACTGCCTGGTTCCTGAGGGGACTCGCCAAAAAGGTGCTTCTGGCCAATAATATTGGCATGGCTTTTGATGCGATTACAGCGCTTCCCCTGGGAGAGATGTCCGTACTGACCGCCTGGATCGGATGTGCCGCTTATACCTTCCAGATTTATTTTGATTTCAGCGGTTATTCAGACATGGCCATCGGTCTTGGCAAAATGTTTGGTTTTAATTTTATGAAAAACTTCGACTATCCTTATACCTCCTCCAGCATTACAGAATTCTGGCGAAGATGGCATATATCTCTCAGCTCATGGTTCAGAGAATATGTCTACATTCCTCTGGGAGGTAACCGGGTGAGTATAAAGAGAAATATTCTGAATATTTTTATTGTATGGCTGCTGACTGGCTTCTGGCATGGTGCCGCATGGAATTTTATTTTTTGGGGTATCTATTACGGTTTGCTTCTGCTGCTTGAAAAATTTGTGCTGAAAAATATACTTCAGCGTCTTCCGGGCATTGTTAAACATATTTATACAATGTTTTTCGTCATGATCGGCTGGGTACTGTTTTTCTCCCCATCTCTGGGAAGTGCACTGCAGTACATAGGGACCATGTTCGGTATAGGTGCCTGCGCTCTGGCAGACGCGACAGCATTGTATTATTTGTCAAATTATTTTATTCTTTTTATTATTCTGATTATATGCACTTTGCCATATACTTATAAGAGGTTTTCTCATTGTATGGTCAGCAGCAAAGTCAAACGCTATTTTGTACTGGCATCCTACATTGCACTGTTTATTTTATCAACCGCTTATCTGGTTAATGCCACTTACAATCCGTTTTTGTATTTCAGATTTTAGGAATGAGCATTATCCTATGCATGATTAAGAGTAAAAAGAGAGGAGCTATCGCTGCAATGGCAGATCAAAATAACCGCAGCAGGAAAAATGCGGTCAAAGTATCAGAACCCTTAAAAAAAGAAAAGAAGAAAAAATCACGAAGAATATTCAAATGGCGTCTTGCCGCCGCCTACCGCACACTGGCAATCCTGTTTATAGTTGTCCTGGCTATTGCCACTGCTGCCAATATATTTAAAAAAGACATCTCCTATTCCGAATCAGAGAACCGGCTCCTGACGCAGCGTCCCGTAATCTCATGGGAATCCATCAAAAGCGGCCGATTCATGACGGATTTTGAGAATTACATATCCGACCAGTTCTTTCTGCGTAATCAATGGATCTCATTGAAACTGCTGGAAGACAGAATTCTTGGCAAAAAAGAATCCAATGGTGTCTATCTTGGCAAAAATGGATATCTCATGGAAGTATTAAGTACACCTGACTGGGACAACATCAAAAAGAATGCTGAAAGCATCGGCGATTTCGCGGCCCGTCATTCAGATATCCCGGTTTATATCAGCCTGGTTCCAAATGCTGCCTATATTCTGGAAGACAGGATGCCTGCCAATGCTCCGGTCAGAGATCAGCAGGCAGATATCGCCCAGGTACTGAGCATGTGCGGAAACACCGTTAAAAATATTGACATGCTGGAAACAATGAAGGAACATGCCAGCGAAGATATTTATTATAAAACAGATCATCATTGGACAAGTCTGGGCGCATATTACGGCTTCCAGCAGCTGGCAGCAGGAATGCAGATCAGCAATCCAGAAAAAGAATACGATATTTATACCGTTGCTGATAACTTCCAGGGAACACTGGCATCCAAGAGCGGCTTTCACGGTTCCAGTGACAGTATTCAGATTTATGAATCAAAAAATCAAAATCCTGATTATGTTGTATATTATACAGAAGAAGGAAAGAAGACAACATCGGTCTATGACAGTGAAAAACTGAATGAAAAAGACAAATACACTGTATTCCTTGGAGGCAATCATGCCCGTGTAGAAATCAGTACGACCCTGAAGGAAGAAAAGCACCTTCTGCTGATCAAAGATTCCTATGCCAACTGTATGGTACAGTTCCTGTTACCTTACTATCAGGATATCGTCATCATTGACCCAAGATATTTTTACGATAATATAGATAAAATCATTGAAAACTATCATATCACAGATGTATTGTTCCTATATAATGTGAACACATTTCTGACAGACAATTCCATCGCAGATGTTCTTGCCCC
>JAEDGN010000131.1 GCA_016297495.1 Coprococcus sp. | reverse complement strand
CTTGGCATCACCATGGAAGAAATTGCAGAACCAACAGCCACCGATGCCAACTGGTTCTATTATTTCGGCGTACCGGCCGTAGATGCCTTCGGTCCCGTGGAATCCGGTATGCATACGACCGAAGAAAAGGTGTATATTCCATCCATTGCTGAAAAAACAGCACTTTTTGCTGCCATGCTCGGCATAATGGATGATTTTAATGAATAATTTTAACGAGGTGACTGAAAATGAAAAAACGTCAATTCAAGAAAATCTCTGCCATGCTGCTGGCAGCAGCCCTGACCCTCTCCGTTACCGCATGCGGCAGTCCATCAAAAGAGACTGAAAATACGGGAAATACATCTGCAGCAGCTGATACAACCGCTGTTTCAGAAACTGAGGGTGCGGCTGATACAGGCGAACCGGAAGATTTCAGCATCGTCCTGGACTGGTATCCGAACGCCGTCCACTCCTTCATCTATGTGGCCATTGAAAAAGGCTATTATGCAGAAGAAGGATTGAATGTCCGTGTAGAATTTCCTGCCAACACGAATGATGCCATCACCATGACCGCTGCCGGCAAAGCCGATGCAGGACTTTATTACCAGCCAAATATCATTTCCACCGCCGTTAATCAGGATATCCCGATCCGCATCCTCGGCACAGTTGTCAAACATCCGTTAAATATCGTTATGTCCATGAAGGACAGCAATATCAACGGTGCTAAAGACCTGAAGGATAAAATCATCGGCTATCCGGGAACAACGGACAACGAATATTTTGTCAAAGCCATGATGGAGCACAACGGTCTGAGCTATAAAGATACAACCATGCAGGATGTGGGCTTTGACCTGAATTCCGCCCTCATCAGCGGCAATGTGGATGCTATTATCGGCGGCTATATCAACCATGAATATCCAAGTCTCCTTCAGGAAGGCTATGCTGTTACCTATTTTGATATTACCAAAGAAGGGGTTCCGGATTATGAGGAGCTGGTTCTTGTAACAGGCGAAAATCAGGTTAAAAACGAAAGTGACAAGCTGGCCCGTTTTATCCGTGCTTCCAAAAAGGGATATCAGGATATGGTCGATGACCCGGAAGGTTCCCTTCAGATCCTTCTGGACAACCAGGATGAAGCCAATTATCCGCTGGATCCGGATATTGAGAAGGCCAGCATGGAGATTCTGCTGCCGCTCATGGCCGGGGATGCCGACGGCTTCCTTGAAGTCAATAAAGAAAGCTGGCAGAATACCGCCGACTGGCTGCTTGACATGGGACTGCTGAATCAGGCGGCTGATATTAATTCACTGATCGCAGCTATTCCACAGTAAACTTTCTATTGTGTAAATTATAAAAGACAGAATATCCACTTATCATATAGTGATAAATCGATATTCTGTCTTTTCGACTTTATCCAAGATTATTTACAATCAAAGCTGCGCCTGACAGCATCAATATAATCATTACCAGTTTTTTGGTAAACTTTTCGTCAAATCGACTGCTGCTTTTTATTCCCAATGCCAGTCCCAGCAGCATCACCGGTATCATCAATACAGCCTGAGAAAAAACCGACCATGTCAGAATACCCACACAGCTGTAAACAATAATCCTGAAAGTGCATTCCACTGAAAATACAAAGCATAGATTACCTTTGAAAGAATGACTGTCTTCTGTGACTCTATCCATATAAGCAGCCAGCAATGCGCCAATACCATACAGCCCGCATAAAATACCCGACAGCAATCCTATGACCGTAAGTCCCAGACCTGACTGCCGTCCCCGCTTTTTGGCCTTTTCCCTGAAGAGCATCTCGACAGCCATCCCGATAATAATCACGCCAAATATAACCTTTATAATTCTGGCATCCACATTTTTCAGCAGGAAAATGCCGGGAATATCTCCCAGAAGTACTAATGTCACTATAGGAAGGCACACTTTCCAGTCTAAATTTTTCCGTTCCTTCCATGCAATAATAACATTGCCTGGAGAGGCAATCATCAATTCCAAAGGCGAAATATCAATATTATTGATCGAAAAGCTTAATATGGTTGTAAATACCAGGCCATCAGCAAATCCACAGATCCCCTTGACAAAACTCGAACAGAGTGTTGCCACAATCAACCAGAACATCTGCCCACCGGTCTCATTTACATTTTTTTATAGCGTTCCGCCATTTCTTCAAGGCTTACCTGCTCAACCAGCGGAGCTTTACCATAAGAACCGAATTCTACGATCAGTGTTCCGATTGCCTCTTTCACACCCTTTTCAATCACAGCCACAAGAGCAGCCACATCTTCATCCGGGATATTGCCATACATAACCGTATCCATGATCGGAGGCAGGAATGCACGTGGATCGAACTGATCCTTCTTCTCCTCCAGCAGCTTGTAAACACCGCCAATGGATGGGCTATTACGTTTCTCAGGATGCTGATAGAAGAATTCCTTCATATTTCTTGTAACAGCCAGACGGATATCCGTGTCCACATTGATCTTGCCGATACCGCACGGAATGGCTGCTTTCAGCTCACCAATGGAAATACCGTAAGCATTCTGAATATTGCCGCCCAGAGCATTGATTTCATCAACGATGTATCTCGGCACAGTTGAAGAACCATGTGATACGAGAACACCAAAAATGCCTTCATGCATCATACATTCCTTGATGGCAATGGCAATCTCTTTTCTCAGCTTGACATTTTTACCCTTGGAAGCACCATGCATGGTACCATAGGAGATGGCCAGGGCATCAACGCCTGTCTTTTTGAAGAATTCCACGGCACTCAGTGGATTGGTATAGGTAGATGTAGCTGAAAATACATGATCCTCCACGCCTGCCAGTACACCCAGCTCACCTTCAACGGATACGCCTCTTGCATGGGCATATTTTACAACCTCTCTTGTCAGTTCCACATTTTCATCAAAAGGAAGGGAAGAACCGTCGATCATAACAGATGTATAGCCGCCCTCGATGGCTGCTTTACAGGAATCAAAGTTTTTACCGTGATCCAGATGCAGAACAATCGGAATCGGTGAATTCTCAGCATATTTTTTAACTGCATTGGCGATATTTCTTGCACCAATCTTCTTATCTTCCAGTGTTGCATTCTGAAAATCTGTACGTCCGCCCATGAATCCATTGGCCAGATCCGCACCCTGAAGAATAGCTGCAGAACGAAACATCTCGTGTACCTCAATGGCTGCCTTTGCCTGGGCAACAGCATTTACATTAAATGCGCCCTGGGCATAATGATATTTATCAACGGCTTCAAGTAATGGTCTTAATGGAATTAATGGCATTTTAATTTCTCCTCTATTTATCTATTTTTCTTCCTTTTACAAAGGTATCTATGATCTGGTATTCCTGATCCATGATCAGGATATCTGCGTCTTTTCCTGGTGCCAGACTGCCGATTTG
>JAEDGN010000130.1 GCA_016297495.1 Coprococcus sp. | reverse complement strand
AATATGGAGCGCCTCCAGACCATGAAACAACGATAATACCTCCGGATCATCCAGACGTATCTTCGTGGCGTCCACGCCGGTTATATCTTCCAGCATACGTATCATGGTCGGATCATCATGTCCCAGAATATCCAGCTTCAGCAGGTTATGATCAATGGAATGGTAATCAAAATGGGTCGTAACAATTTTCGTTGTCTGATCGTTGGCAGGATGCTGCACCGGTGTAAAAGAATATATTTCCTCACCGTGAGGGACAACAATAATACCTCCCGGATGCTGTCCTGTCGTTCTCCGTACACCCACACATCCATTGGCAATACGGGTCAGCTCACAGGAACGCTTATGCTGCTCATGCTCTTCATAGTAGTGCATGGCATAACCATAGGCCGTTTTATCAGCCAGTGTACCGACAGTTCCTGCCCGGAAGGTCTTACCCTTACCGAAAATAACCTCCGTATAGGCATGGGCTTTACTCTGATAATCTCCCGAAAAGTTCAGGTCAATATCCGGCTCCTTATTTCCCTTAAATCCAAGAAAAGTCTCAAACGGAATATCATGTCCTTCTTTTGAAAGAGGCTGTCCGCAAACAGGACATATCTTATCTTCCATATCACATCCTGATCGTCCTGAAAAGCTTTTCACATAATCCGAATCAAAATCCACATAATGACAGTTCGGGCAGAGATAATGGGCCTGCAGCGAATTAACCTCCGTAATTCCTGCCATATAAGCCACAAAGGAGGAACCAACAGAACCACGGGATCCCACCAGATAACCATCCGCAACCGACTTCCACACCAGCTTCTGAGCAATAATATACATAACGGCAAATCCATTGCCGATAATGGAATTCAGCTCCCTCTCCAGACGTTCCACCACAATCGGCGGCAGATCGTCACCGTAAAGTTCGTGCGCCCTGTTATAACAGATATTACGAAGTATCTTATCAGAATCCTCAATAACCGGCGGACATTTATCCGGACGGACCGGCGATATTCTGTCTATCATATCAGCAATGAGATTCGTATTGGTGACCACCACTTCCTCAGCCTTCTCGGCTCCCAGATACTGAAATTCCGCCAGCATCTCCTCTGTTGTCCGAAGGAAAAGAGGCGCCTGAAGATCGGCATCAGAAAAACCTTTATTGGACATGATGATGCGCCGGTATACTTCATCCTCCGGATTCATAAAATGCACATCGCAGGTGGCGCAGACAGGCTTATCAAACTTTTCTCCCAGCCCCACGATCTTCCTGTTCAGATTCATCAGATCCTCCCTGGTATTGATATTTGGCATTTTTTCATCGCGGATCATGAACTCATTATTGCCGATGGGCTGAATTTCCAGATAATCATAAAACTCCACGATCCTGGCAATTTCCTCATCAGAACGCTGATCCAGCACCGCCCTGAAAAGCTCTCCGGCCTCACAGGCAGAACCAATGATCAATCCTTCCCTGTACTTCATCAGTATACTTTTCGGAATTCTCGGTCTTCTCGCATAATAATCCAGATGAGACATGGATACGAGACGATAGAGATTCATACGGCCCGTCTCATTCTTGGCAAGCAAAATGATATGATAGGTTTTTAACTTCTTGATGGCATCCACTGACATGGTACTATAGGTATTCAGTTCATCCAGATTCACAATACCCCGCTTACGAAACCTTTCCAGAAAACGCACAAATACATCCGCCGTTGCGCCTGCGTCATCCACGGCACGATGATGGTTCTCCAGCGTGCAGCCCATGGCCTCCACTACCGTATCCAGCTTGTAATTCTTCAGCCCTTCAAGGAAACTTCTGGCTATGGCCAGCGTATCCACATATGTATAGTCAAAATTCAGCCCAAGCACCTTACAATTATGCCGGATAAATCCCGTATCAAAATCCGCATTGTGGGCTACCAGCACACAGCCTTCACAAAAATCCATAAATCGCGGCAGAATAACTGACACATTGTCCGCATTCTCCACCATACTGTCGTTAATACCTGTCAGTTTTTCTATCTCAAAAGGAATCGGCCTCTCAGGATTAATAAACTCGCTGAATTTATCCGTTATGACACCATTTTCCACCTTGACAGCGCCAATCTCAATGATCCTGTCATTTTTGGAACTGAATCCCGTTGTTTCAATATCAAAAACAACAAACTTTGTATCCAGGCTCTGTCCCCGGGAATCTGTCACAATCTGCTTGACATCATCCACAAGATAGCCCTCCATACCATAGATGACCTTAAAATCCGTCTTTTCAACACAGTGATTGGCATCAGGAAAAGCCTGAACCACACCATGGTCTGTGATGGCCATAGCCTGATGCCCCCAGCTCATGGCTGTTTTAATCAGCTTTTTAACATCTGTTACACCATCCATATCACTCATCGTCGTATGACAGTGCAGTTCCACCCTCTTGACAGGACTGTGATCCATACGCTTCACTGTAAAATCAGGAATGGTCTTGATGCCCGAAACAGAGCCCAGAGCAATATCGTGTTCAAACTGGTCCATAAGTGCAACGGCCTTCAATTTGATAAAAGCTCCGACCTTCAGTTTATCCAGAAGCTCCGGCAGACGTTCATTCTTCGAAAATACCTTGGCACGGATTGTATCCGTAAAATCCGTTATAGAGAACATGACGATGGTTTTTTCATTGCGGATCTCACGGGTCTCCATTTCCGTAATCTGACCGCGTACGACCACCTCTCCCATCTCACCGACAATATCTGAGATAGCCGTCTCCTCACCATCAAAATTCCTGCCGTAAAAAATATCTTTATCCTCCGGCAGACGCTGCTTTGCATAATTTTTCTTGAAAACAGGCTTATCCTTTTTAACTTCCTGTACCGCAGCCGCCTCTTTCTCTTTTTGCTCTTCCTTCGTCTGTTCATAGGTCTCCACGATCTGGGCAACCTCTTCCTTTAATGCCGTATCGGCATAAATGGCATATTTGCTCTTTTTCTTTGGAAGCCATCCAAGAACAATATTAAGCGGCATGTCAAAACGTTCCAAAAAAATATGTTCCAGCTTCTGTTTCAGCTGTTCCATTTTAACAGCCGCTATACAATTCTCTTCCACCTTCAATTCCAGTACAAGCGGCTCCAGGAATGTCTTTTCAGCCTTTCTGAAAAGATTGGCCGTCACTTCACCATCTTCTTCCAACTCTTCAATCAGGCTTCCTGTATAAGCCTCAAGGAGCCTTTTAGGTGTGTACTGTCGGGACAGATGATAATGTTCAATCAGACGCACGGATATCTTTCCATTGAACATCTGCTGTTCAATGGCCTGCTCCGTCTTTCTTATCATGCTGTGGGGAATCAGTCGTTCACTGTGTATATATATTTTAATCTTTGTATGATCTCTGCTGGCTGCCACCTTCTCGCAGTCCACAGTTTCAAATAGCTCAGCCAGTTCATGGCTGAGCTTCAAATCAGG
>JAEDGN010000046.1 GCA_016297495.1 Coprococcus sp. | reverse complement strand
CATTCACTCATCAATATGGCTGAATAACCAACAGCTGTACCTATCTCCAACACACGCTGCGGTTTCTGCAGCCGCAGCAGTACCTTCAGGAGATTTCCCGTCTCCGGCCTGATAATCGGCACTCTGTCAGCCCTGGCCTCCCGCCCTATGGCCATAATAATTTCAGAATCCGCCATATCCAGCGAATGCAGATATGCCGTCAATCTGTCATCAACAATCATCTCTACCTCCATGAAATTTCTCACGCAGACGTCCCCGCCGCCGACAGTTCTGCCTGCATGCTCATGTATATAACAGGGCTGCTGCAGTATTCATCATATCATTTCTGCAGCAGCCCGTCTTCTACTCTGTTAATGTCTCCCCATGGCCTGACATAATCGCCAGCATCTCATCCATATTCATGGAAGGGCTCAACTCATAATTTCCGGCCTGAATCTGCCCTTTATACTGTGATAATGCAACATGAATCATAAAGGCATGTTTATATTTGATCAATCCTTTTTTTTCAAGTAATGCTGCAATTTCATCCGTGCTGGCACCTTCACTGATCTGAATCGGCACCATCTTCTCCGATGATTCCTCCATAACAGTACTGCCAAATACCTCATAAGAGAAATCATAGGCAAAAGTAACCATCCGAACTGCAAAAATAATCACAAGGGCATAGATAATGACATTGACACATACTCCAAAAGTACCTATAAAAAACTTTTTAATCATAAATTCTCTCCATCCTACAGGAAATCCAGATCCAGACCGGCTGCCTCCACAACGGAAGAAACCACCTTCTGCATCATCCGGCACAGTTTCTGTTCTGATAATAAAAATTCATGAACAGCAGCATTACAGAGCATTTCAGAATTGTCTTCCCTCAGCTGTGTCAGAAGCGCATTGTCATTATCTTCTGCATCTCTGGACTGCAGATAAAAGCATTGTCTTCGGTAATCATTGACTTCCCTCATGAGATCCGGATTGCCGGCAAGCTTTTTTTTCAATCGCTGATACTGATTATATTCATTGCTTTTCCTGATTTCTCTTATTAATACTTTGGTCTCATATTCAACATTCGTCATAATATCTTATCCTCCGGCGGAAGTTTCTTAGCGATCAAACACTATTTCCCCTATACTTCCATAATAATCGGAAGAATCATTGGATTCCTCTTGGTCTGTTTCCAAAGGAAATCTCCCAGTGAATCTCTGATTACATTCTTGATCTTGCTCCAGTCTGAAACATTATGGCTCAGACAATCATCAAGCGCATCACTGACAACCCTGCGGGCATCTTCCATCAGCGATTCCGACTCCCTCACATAGACGAAACCTCTTGATACGATATCCGGCCCTGCCAACAGCTGATTACTATATTTTTCCAGAGTCAGGACGACGATCAGAAGTCCGTTCTGAGAAAGCATCTGCCGGTCACGCAGAACAATATTGCCCACATCGCCGACACCGAGTCCGTCAACCATAACACAGCCATGAGGCACCTGCCCGACGATCTCCGCTTTGTCCTGTCCCAGAGACAATACATCGCCTGATGAAAGAAGCAGAATATGGTCTTTATCAACTCCCATCGTAGCAGCAAGACTGGCGCCCGCCTTCAGATGTTTGTATTCACCATGAACCGGAATGGCATATTTCGGTTTTGTCAGAGCATAGATCAGCTTGATCTCTTCCTGACATGCATGACCGGATACATGTGTATCCTGGAAAATGACATCGGCCCCCTTCCGGTATAATTCATTAATAACATTCGTAACAGCCTTCTCATTGCCAGGTATCGGTGATGAACTGAATACGATGGTATCTCCCGGTTTAATGGATACCTTGCGATGCGTATTCGCAGCCATTCTTGAAAGAGCCGCCATGGTTTCTCCCTGACTTCCTGTTGTGACCATGACCAGTTTGTCATCGGGATAACTGCGCATAGAATCGATGTCGATCAGCGTATTCTCCGGAATCTTAATATACCCCAGTTCCGATGCAATGGTAATAATATTCACCATGCTCCGTCCCTCGATGATAACCTTACGTCCATGCTCATAGGCCGCATTGATAATCTGCTGCACTCTGTCCACATTTGAAGCAAAAGTGGCAACAATGATACGACCTGAGCGGTGATCATCAAAAATACGGCTGATGGTCTTGCCTACAGTTCTCTCAGACTGTGTAAAACCGGGACGTTCCGCATTGGTACTGTCGCACATCAATGCCAGTACACCCTTTTTGCCAAGCTCGGCAAACCGGATCAGATCAATCATCTCGCCGAATACCGGTGTATAATCGATCTTAAAATCGCCTGTATGCACAATAATACCGGCCGGTGTATAAATAGCCAGCGCTGTTGCATCTGCAATACTGTGATTTGTCTTAATAAATTCTATTCTAAAACATCCGAGATTGATGGATTGTCCGTGTTTAATGACCTTTCTCTTGGTCGTTTTCAGCATATTATGCTCTTTCAGCTTATTCTCAATAATACCCATGGTAAGCTTGGTAGCATAAACCGGAGCATTAACCATCTGCAGAACGTAAGCCAGCGCACCAATATGATCTTCATGTCCATGAGTAATGACGAAGCCTTTCAGCTTCTCCGCATTCTCCTTCAAATAAGTTACATCCGGTATGACGAGGTCGACACCAAGCATATCATCTTCCGGAAATGAAAGCCCACAGTCCACCACAATAATACTGTCTTCATATTCAAAACAGGTAATATTCATACCTATATGCTCAAGTCCCCCTAAAGGGATAATTTTAATCTGTTCGTTGGATATTTCTTTATTTGCTTTCAAAAAACTGCACCTCCGTTATTATTTTGGATTCATGCAATATTCCAAAAGAAACAAAACACACTTCTATTCTGATTCTACTCCGCCCTTTGCCAGGCATTGTGCACAGTGTCCATAAAGTTTCACCTCATGGTCACTGACAACAAAGCCTGTCGTCTGCTCAATCTTCTGCTCAAGATTATCCAGCAAATCTTCCTGAAATGCAAAAACCTTTCCGCAGCTGATACAGATCATATGATGATGGTGATGGTGACTCTGCTGATTCTGGTCACCAATCTCATATCTCACATATCCGTCATCAAGATTCAACTTGTCTATCAGGTTCATTTCCGATAATAACTGAATATTACGATAAACAGTAGCCAGTCCTATGTCCGGCCAGTCTTTCTTTACGAGGTCGTAGATTTCTTCAGCCGTAAGATGACTATCCGGCTGATCAAGGAGCACCTTCAGAATCGCCATCCGCTGAGAGGTTGTCTTCAACCCCCGCTCCTTCAGAAGCTTCCTGAACCTGTTTAATTGTTCTTCCATAATGCGCCTTCTACCTTCCTCTCCCGTTGTCATGTTTTGTAACTTCTGGAATAAATGACATCAATTATTCATATTTCAAGTCAATATCATCCAGCATCTCTTCAAATACTCTGGATATTACCTCCAGTTCTGTGCTGTCCTCGACAAATTCATAAAATGCATCTTCCGTCTCTGCCCCTGTTTCCTTCAGGATATAGGCATCCGCCTCATCTTCCTCAGAATCCGTTACCAGCAGATAATTCACATTATTAATCATTGTCTGCTCAACGACAATCAATTCAATCTCTTCATCATCTGTTGTCAATTTAATCGTTTTGCCTGCCATCTTCTACACCCTTCAATCACCGTCAGATCCTGTTCCCGCTTCATCCATCGGTTCATTTTGTCGTTTTTCCGCACTAAATGACAAATAATCCAGATAGCCCTGCAGAATAAAAACCGCAGCCATCTTATCTATATAAGTCTTTCTGTCTTCTCTCCGGACATGGCCTTCCATCAATATTCTCTCCGATGCCACCGTACTCATACGCTCATCCCACAAAATGATCTCAAGTCCTGTCCGACGTTCAAGCGCCTCTTTAAAGGCCAGCGTCTTCTGAACACGCTCGCCTTCCGTATCGTTCATATTCTTTGGATAACCCAGCACAATCTTCTCCACATCATACTCACGTATCAGAGACTCTATCCTCGCGTAGGTTTTTCTCAATTTATTCTCATCCTTACGTGTGATTGTCTCAAGTCCCTGAGCCGTCAGCCCAAGGGGATCGCTGAGGGCTACTCCGACTGTCTTCGATCCGTAATCAAGTCCAATAACTCTCATATCTTCCACCGGGCTACTTCAGATTCACTTCTATATAATTCTTCAGAAGCTCTTCCAGAATCTCATCCCGCTCAACCTTCATAATCAAATACCTTGCGTTCTTATAGCTTGTCACATATGTCGGATCACCTGACATAATATAGCCGACAATCTGGTTCACCGGATTGTATCCCTTCTCAGTCAACGCTATATAGACCGCTTCCAGAATATCCTTCACAGCAATGTCCGTCTCATTGCTGACTTTAAAATACTGTGTGTTCTTATTTTCTGCCATTCAATCACGTCCCTTCTATCTAATGGCCGATTATCCAAGGTTACTATTATCTTAATATATATATTGCAGGAATTCAATCAATTATTTTGCAAAATACAAAATCTTCATTTAATTTTAAGGAAGTGTTTATACGGCCTGCAACAATCATATTCGGTGACAATCCTTCCTGTTGAAAAGCACAGCGAATATAATTTCTGCTGTGTCCGGTCATATATCTGGCACCATGAATCTCCGTTTCTTCCTCAATCAATACCTGCTGTTCCTGATCACGGCAGTTTTCCAGATAATCTTCGTGCATCCGTGCCGCCAGCTCCAGCAGACGGTCGCTGCGTATTGTCTGAATCTGGGGATCCACCTGTCCCGGCATAACAGCTGCCTTTGTTCCCTGGCGTCTTGAATATTTAAAAATGTGCATATCCGCAAAATGGACCTTCTCCAAAAATGCTTCTGTCATTGAAAATTCCTCATCCGTTTCTCCCGGGAAGCCCACGATCACATCCGTCGTCAGCGCCGGTCTGTCGAAATAATTTCGAAGCAGCTGACATTTCTCCAGATACAATTCTGTTGTATAATGGCGGTTCATTCGCTTTAAAGTAGCATCACATCCACTCTGCAGTGACAGATGAAAATGAGGACATATCTGAGGAATTCTGCAAAGCCTTGCTGCAAACTCCTCTGTGATAATCCTTGGTTCAAGTGAACCCAGGCGAATCCTCTCCAGCCCCTCCACACTTGAAAGAGCTTCTATCAGATCAATAAGCGCACTGTTCTTAAAAGGGCCATAGTCCTCTTCTGCCTTTTCCGAGGCTCCATGATCAAAATCCAATCCATAAGAACTGATATGAATACCAGTGAGAACAATCTCCTTATAGCCATTGGAAATTAATCTACTGACTTCATCCAGTATGTCCTCCATCCTGCGGCTCCTGACCCGTCCTCTGGCGTAAGGAATAATACAATACGAACAAAACTGGTTGCATCCATCCTGGATTTTGATATAAGCCCTTGTATGCTCTGACACAGTGGTAATCGTCATAGACTCATAATCCTGCTCATGGGCAATATCCGGTATCCAGGCTTTTTGGCTCTCCGCCATTCTTCCACTGTCCTTCATATACTGTTCGACAACACGAACCACCTGGTTTTTCATATTGTTACCGATAACAATGTCCACCATGTCATCCGCTTTCAACTGATCCCCAGCAGCCTGGACATAACAGCCAACAGCCACAATGATACTGCCGGGATTCTTTTTTCTTGCCCGATGCAGCATCTGTCTTGACTTCCTGTCAGCCATATTCGTAACAGTGCAGGTATTGATCACATAAACCGACGCAGGTTCGGAAAATTCCTTCACCTCGTATCCGCCGGACACAAACATTTCACGCATGGCATCAGTTTCATACTGATTCACTTTACATCCCAGCGTACAAAAAGCAACGGATTTCTCCATCATCATTCCTCCATCATTTAAAAATCAGTTAATGTAACTGTTGACTTTTGGCTGTTCCGAATGTAGTATATTAAGTAGGTAATTTACCCAAATTAATATAGCATATAAAGGAGGAACAGCCATGAAAACCGTTCGAGTTTGTCTCGATTCTATCGATAAAGTAAAGGGATTCGTCAACAGTATCAGCCGCTTTAACACAGACTTTGATCTGATCTCCGGCAGATATGTCATTGACGCCAAATCTATCATGGGTATCTTCAGTCTCGACTTATCCAAGCCGATCGAACTCACTATTCATGAGAGCGACGAAATGGATCAGATTCTTACAACTATTGAACCATTTATCGTTGAATAATCGTATATTGACAGGTGCTGTATTCCCATACAGCACCTTTTCTATTTTCTATTCGCACAGAATGGTTTCTCTTGTCTCAATAGCCTTCTTCATCAGATCATCGATGACATCCACCAGGTGATGTTCAGATCTCTCAATAGCCCGTACATTCGGTTTTGTTACAGGATGCTTGGCCACAAAAATAGTACAGCAGTCCTCAAAAGGCTGAATGGATGTCTCAAAAGCACCGATCTTCTCTGATATTTCAACAATATCATTTTTATCAAAGCCAATGACCGGACGATAGACAGGCAGTGTACAGACTGCATTGGTCGCCCGCAGGCTCTGCATGGTTTGACTTGCCACCTGACCGATGCTCTCCCCGGTGATCAGTCCCAGTGATCCTTCCTCCAAAGCAATATGTTCAGCAATCTTCATCATATAACGACGCATGATGATGGTCAGCTCATCATGAGGACATTTATCATAAATAGCCAGCTGGATATCCGTGAAATTGATAACATGCAGCTGGATAGGACCTGCATAGGCAGCTACAATCTTTGCCAGATCCACAACTTTTTGCTTGGCACGCTCGCTTGTATATGGTGGTGCATGGAAATAAACCGCATCGATCTTGACACCCCGCTTGGCAATCATATATCCAGCCACCGGACTGTCAATACCGCCCGACAAAAGAAGTGTGGCTTTGCCGTTGGTACCTACCGGCATCCCTCCCGGTCCCGGAATAGAGATAGAATAAATATAGGTTCTCTCTCTGACTTCAATATTCAGTGCAACATCCGGCTTATGGACATCCACGCTCATATCCGGGAAACGATCAAGCAGATACTCACCCATATCGGCAGCAATCTCCATGGAATGCTTCGGATACTGCTTATCTGCCCTTCTGGCAAATACCTTGAATGTAAGCTTCTTATCCGGATAGGTTTCTTCCATATAATCGCCCACGACCTGACATAAATGGCCCCATTCATTGTTATCGCAGAGAACAACAGGACATATAGCCACAATTCCAAATACTCTGGACAGTGCCTTTACAACTTCATCATAATCAAAATCACTCAGTGCCTCCACATAGACGCGGCCCTGTTCCTTGGACACTGAAAACTGACCCTCAACTTTTCTGAGGGAAAACTTAATCTGATCCATCAGCGCATACTCAAACAGATATCTGTTCTTGCCTTTAATGCCGATTTCTCCATACTTAATCAAAAAAGCTTTAAACACGTTTGCCTCCCTTTTTCCTGCCTCCAGGTGTATATCGTCTGAGCATCGGCAGCAGCCTGGACAGCTGTGCCACGCATTCATCAATATCTTCCTTTGTCGTATCAAAAGAAAAGCTGAATCGGAGCGTCGCATCCAGATAGCACTTCTGCACACCGATGGCCTTCAGCGTTCCGCTGATAGCCGGGTGGTTGGACGAACAGGCCGAACCACTGGATACATAAACGCCTGCCTCCTCCAACGCATGCAGGAGTACCTCTGCACGCACATCAGCAAAGCTGACGCTGACAACATGAGGTGCAGCGCAGGCTTCGGAATCCTCCGACATTCGGAGATATCCTCTTTTTTTACCACCGTTAACAACAGTTCCTTCCAGCTTCTCCACTTCATCAATAAAATAAGTACGAAGCTCATATAAATGCTGTAATTTATTTTCCAGATCCGTATATTCCATCTCAGCAGCCTTCGCCATACCTGCAATCCCCGGCACATTTTCTGTCCCGGAGCGCATCGCCTTCTGCTGCCCGCCTCCCAGGATCAGCGGCTGCACTTTCACCCTGTCACGTACCCACAGCACCCCCGTTCCCTTCGGTCCGTGGAATTTATGACCACTGATGGACAACAAATCAATGCCCAGCTTCTTCGGATGCAGTACCAGCTTGCCAAATCCCTGGATTGCATCCACATGTATCAGTGCCGACGGATTACACGACTTCACAATAGCTGCCACATCTTCAATGGGCTGTACGGTTCCGATCTCATTGTTCACGCACATAACAGATACCAGAATAGTGTCCGGGCGCACAGCCTCTTTCAATGCATCCAGATTGACAATCCCATGATCGTTCACTGGCAGCCATGTGATCTCAAATCCCTGCTTCTCCAGATACATCATCGGTTCATAGACCGACGCATGTTCAATACATGTAGTAATGATATGCTGCCCCGACCTCCGGTTGGCCATGGCCGCACCGATGAGTGCCGTATTGTTGGATTCTGTGCCGCCGGATGTGAAGATGATCTCCTTCTCATCCACCTTCAGTATCTTCGCAAATGTCTCTTTGGCGCAGCGAATATAATGCTCCGCATCCACGCCTTTCATATGCAGTGACGAAGGATTGCCATAATCGCTGCGCATCACCTTACCGACCGTGTCTATGACTTCACTATAGACTCTGGTCGTCGCTGCATTATCCATATAAATTTCCATAAAATCTCCTAATCCTCTTCAAGCTCAAACATCAGAATAGACAACATAGTAAGTCCTGCCGTTTCCGTCCGCAAAATTCTTCTCCCGAGAGTGATTGGTACCGCCCCTGCCGCTTTTGCAGCCTCTATCTCACTCTCCTCAAAGCCGCCCTCCGGTCCTATGAAGATACCAACAGAATGGGCACCGTGGACAGATCGTATCTGATCTCTGGCATGCTGCATACCTTCTGCTTTCTCATACGGAATCAATGCCGCATCCAATCCATTGCACATACGCAGAGCCTTCTCAAAGGTCATACACTCTGCTACTGAAGGAATAAGCGCCCGTCCTGCCTGTTTCGCTGCGCTCTCTGCAATACTCTGCCAACGGAGCCGTTTTTTCTCCTCTTTTTTCGGATCCAGTTTCACAACAGTCCGCTTCGTGATGACAGGAACCACTTCATAAACCCCCAGCTCTACTGCCTTCTGAATGATCCATTCCATCTTATCTGCCTTGGGCAGTCCCTGAAACAGATATATCTTGGCCGGCAGTTCTACGAAGGAATGCCAGTTGTCCACAATATCAAGCACAATCTCATCCTTGTCTATTGAAGCAATTCTGCAGAAATAGTCCATGCCATGTCCATCACTGACCGTTACTTCGTCGCCCGCCGTCATCCTCAGGACATTCCTGATATGATTGACATCCGAACCTTTTATTATAATATCATTTTCATTAATCTGATCCGTATCGACAAAAAATCTCGGCATATTTACCTCCTGCGGCACACCGGCTGCTAAAAACTCCTGTTCCTGACACTTGTGCCATTATAGCATGAAATACACAGCGGATTCAAGACTGTTTCTATTTTCTTGCAGTAAAGGCCACCCAGTCTCCGGAATGAGTCACTTCCAGAATCTCAAATCCGTTATCCAGTAATGCCTTTCTCACTTCATCTTCTTTTGTATTGATAATACCGGAAGATACAAAGATACCGCCCGGCTTCATATTCTCTTTGATGACACCTGATAATGGAATGATAATATCTGCAAGAATATTAGCAAGAACCAGGTCATATTTTTCCACACCGCAGGAATGTCTGAATCCTTCATCAGTGATAATATCACCGGCTGCCACATGATAACGACTCATATCAATATGATTAACACCGGCATTCTCTATGGCTGCTGCTACCGCATTGGGATCCACATCCGTTGCCGCTGCCTCTCCCGCACCAAGCATCAGACCAATAATGGACAGGATACCGCTGCCGCAGCCCACATCAAATAAAGCCTGATCCTTTTTCAGATATTTCTTCATCTGCGTAATACAGAGACGTGTCGTATGATGCATGCCCGTTCCAAAGGAAGTACCCGGATCCAGTTCCACCACCAGGGTTCCATCCTCCACATCAGACAGAGTCTCCCAGGTCGGCTTGATAATAATCTGATCATCCACTTTAAATGGTTTCCAGAATTTTTTCCAATTGTTCATCCAGTCCACATCTGCTGTCACGGATTTTTTTATGGCTGCCTCACCAATATCTACAAAATCCGCCAGTTCCTGAACAGCCCGACTCACTTCTTCCAATGTTTCTTCGTGATCCTTCTCCGGCTCGATGTAAAATGACACATAGGCCACGCCGTCATCTTCTCCCAGGTCAGGAAGAATATCGATAAACATTTTCTTCTTCTCTTCCTCAGTGAGAGGAATCTTGTCTTCGATCTCTATACCCTCAATTCCCATCTCTCCAAGCGTGTAGCTGATCAGATCCACAGCCTCCGTTGTCGTCTTCATACGATATTTATTCCATTTCATCAATATTATCTCCATTCTCTGTTTTCATAGCACAAAAGGGCGTTCTGTAATGGAGCGCCCTGTTATCTGTCGATCTGTTTTTAGTCCTCAAGATCTTCAAATGTTTCTTTTAACTTTTCCATGAACTTTTTCTTTTTCTTGCCTTCGCCCTCTTCAGGTGTATATTTACCCTTCATGGCATCATCAAACTTACGGAGAAGCTCCTTCTGTTCATTATTCAGCTTCTCAGGCACCTGCACTACCAGCGTAACATAGTGATCACCACGCACATTCTTATTCCTTCTGGAAGGAACACCTTTACCCTTCAGGCGAAGACGCGTATCGGTCTGTGTTCCCGGACGGATATTCTGAGTCACTTCGCCGTCCACCGTCTGAATTGTAATGTCCCCGCCCAGTGCAGCATCTGCAAATGAAATAGGCACTGTGGAGAAAATATCATAATCCTGTCTCTGAAAAATCGGATGACGCCCAACCTGAAGACCAACCAGAAGATCGCCTCTTGGTCCGCCATTCTTTCCAGGCTCACCAAAACCTGCTACCCTGACACTGATACCATCATCAACACCGGCAGGAATCGTTACTTTCAAAGGCTTGCGAATCTTTTTGAATCCCTGTCCGGCACATTTTGGACATTTCTCCTTAACAACCTTACCTTCACCGCCACATTCCGGACAGGTCTGAACATTCCGGACTGCTCCAAAGAAGGACTGCTGTGTGAACACAACCTGACCGGAGCCATTACATTTCGGACAGGTCTGCGGCTGTGTGCCAGGCTTCGCACCTGTACCATGACAGGTATCACATTCTTCTTTATAACCAATTTCTATATTCTTCTCTACGCCGAATACAGCTTCCATAAAGCTGATCCGCATGTTGATCTTAACATTGGCACCCTGCATCGGACCATTATAAGTCCTCTGGCTGCTTCTGGAACCTGCACCAAATAAATCACCGAATATATCACCGAATATATCGCCCATATCGCCGCCAAAGTCAAAACCGCCAAAGCCGCCTGCTCCGCCGCCGCCCTGTTCAAAGGCCGCATGACCAAACTGATCATACTGTTTCCTCTTATCCGGGTCACTTAGTATCGCATAAGCTTCTGACGCCTCTTTAAACTTCGCTTCAGCTTCTTTATCACCCGGATTAGTATCAGGATGATATTTTTTCGCAAGCTTTCTATATGCCTTCTTCAGATCAGCATCGCTCGCACTTCTATCTACACCAAGAACTTCATAATAATCTCTTTTATCTGCCATACGATCACATCCTTTCAGCTCAGACACCGGTCAGTTAAAAGCCCGCCATCTGAAATCTCCCTCCATACTTGCGTCGATGTACAGGGGGCCATACGTTTTCGTTCATATTGTCCCCTCTACACCGACGCTTTGAAATGGCGAAAAGCCAAGTGTTTCCACTTCGCTTTCCGCCTTATATTATTTGTCGTCTCAGGCCGTTACTCCGATTCTGGCGAATCTCCTCACTAGACTTCTGTGTAATCTCCATCAACAACATCATCCTTGTTCTGATAACCACCGCCCTGCGGGCCTGCACCCATATTCGGGTTCTGAGCTTCATACATCTTTGCGAATACAGGCTGAGCCACATTCATCAGTCTTTCCTTGCCTGCCTTAATCTCATCGATCTCTGCATCTGTCATGGACTCGATGTTCGTCTTCTCAATAACAGCTTTCAGGCTGTCGATCTCTTCCTGAACCTTTGCCTTATCATCCGCACTGATCTTATCGCCCACTTCCTTCAGAGCATTCTCTGTCTGGAATACCATGGCATCTGCATCATTTCTTGCATCGATACCTTCCTTACGTTTCTTATCCTGTGCCTCATATTCAGCAGCTTCCTTTACGGCCTTATCGATTTCTGCATCGGAAAGGTTGGAGCCTGCTGTAATGGTAATATGCTGTTCTCTGCCTGTTCCAAGATCTTTTGCAGATACATTAACAATACCATTGGCATCAATATCAAATGTAACCTCGATCTGTGGAACACCACGTCTTGCAGGTGCGATACCATCCAGCTGGAAACGTCCAAGGCTCTTATTGTCCTTTGCGAACTGTCTCTCACCCTGTACAACATTGATATCTACTGCCGGCTGGTTATCTGCAGCTGTGGAGAATATCTGGCTCTTTCTTGTCGGAATTGTTGTATTTCTCTCGATCAGATGAGTTGCAATACCACCCATTGTCTCGATGGAAAGTGTCAGTGGTGTAACATCCAGTAAGAGGATATCTCCTGCACCTGAATCGCCGGCAAGCTTACCACCCTGGATAGAAGCACCGATAGCTACACACTCATCAGGGTTCAGGGATTTGTTCGGTTCCTTGCCTGTCAGCTGTCTTACCTTATCCTGTACAGCAGGAATACGTGTAGAACCGCCTACCAGAAGGACTTTGCTGATCTCACTCATTGAAAGGCCTGCATCGCTTAACGCATTCTGTACAGGTACAACTGTTCTCTCAACCAGATCATGTGTCAGTTCATCGAATTTCGCACGTGTCAGATTCATATCAAAATGCTTCGGTCCTTCAGCTGTTGCTGTGATGAATGGCAGGTTGATATTCGTTGTTGTTGCGCTTGAAAGCTCTTTCTTAGCCTTCTCAGCTGCTTCACGAAGTCTCTGCATTGCCATCTTGTCACCGGAGAGGTCAACGCCCTCTGTTCTCTTGAACTCTGAAAGCATATACTGTGTAATCTTATTATCAAAGTCATCGCCGCCAAGTCTTGTATCACCATTTGTCGCAAGTACTTCGATAACACCGTCACCGATCTCAATGATAGATACATCAAATGTACCGCCGCCAAGGTCATAAACCATGATCTTCTGCTCATTCTCATTGTCAAGACCATATGCAAGTGCAGCTGCTGTCGGCTCGTTGATGATACGCTTTACATCGAGGCCTGCGATCTTACCTGCGTCTTTTGTTGCCTGTCTCTGAGCATCGTTGAAATATGCAGGAACCGTGATAACAGCCTCTGTAACCTTCTCGCCAAGATAGCTCTCTGCATCAGCTTTCAGTTTCTGAAGAACCATAGCTGAAATCTCCTGTGGAGAATATTTCTTGCCTTCAATATTCACTCTATAATCAGAGCCCATGTGTCTCTTGATAGAAGAGATCGTCTTGTCTGCGTTGGTAACTGCCTGACGCTTTGCAGGTTCACCTACAAGTCTCTCACCTGTCTTTGTAAATGCAACAACGGACGGTGTTGTTCTTGCGCCCTCTGTATTGGCGATAACTACCGGCTTGCCGCCTTCCATAACTGCTACACATGAATTTGTTGTTCCTAAATCGATACCAATGATTTTACTCATAATATTACCTCCTGTAAATGTCCAATATATATTATATTAAAAGTTGTTGTCTGTTACTCTGCCACCATGACCATACTGTGTCTGATGACTCTGTCCTTGTATTTATAACCCTTCTGAAGTTCCTGAATCACAATACCGGATTCATATTCTTCACTAGGCTGCTGCATGACTGCATTGTGAAGCATCGGATCAAATTCCTTACCCTGAGCCTCGATCACAGTTACGCCTTCATCCTCCAGGACCTTGGTCAGCTGCTTGTAGATCATCTCAATGCCCTGAGCAAAAGATGTTTCCTTATCAGCTTCTGTCATGGCATTCAGGCCTCTTTCAAAATTATCAACCACCGGAAGGATCTTCAGAATAAAATCAGCTGCACCAATTTCATAATTCTGTTTCTTCTCCTTGTCAGTACGTTTTCTGTAATTATCAAATTCAGCCATCTGACGCATCAGTCTGTCCTTCAGATCCTCAATCTCGGCATCCTTCTTATCCTTCTTGTCTTTCTTAAAGAACTTCGGCTTCTTGTCTGCTGAACCCTCTTCCGGCTTCTCTGCCTCTCCGGATTCTTCCTCAGCTGCATCCTCTGTCTTTGCTTCCTCTTCCGGAGTCTCCGTCTCTTCAGGAGCGTTCTGCTCACCGGCAGGCTGCTCTAAATCTTTATCTTTATTTTCCTGATTCTCTGCCAAATCATGTCACCTCTTTATTCATTCTGATTATCATATTTGTCTTTTTTAAATATTGTATCCAGCTGCGTCATTACTGTCTCCAGATTATCCACAACTTTCTTATAATCCATTCGCTTTGGACCGATAATACCTATCGTTCCCTGTACGCCTTCTTCCAATTCATAGGTCGCAGTAACAATACTGCAATCCTTCATGGACTGTACCGGCGATTCTGATCCGATATATACCTGTATGCCATGCTTTTCTTCGCTTCCTTCACTGGCTGCGATCAGTTCATTGAGTCCCTGCTTCTCTTCCAGTGCATATAGGAGCTGGCCGGCCTTCTCTCTGTCTCCCAGTTCCGGATACTTCAGAAGATTCGTCGTACCGCTTGTATAAATCTCAGTATCGTCCTCTTCCTGAATGGCCTCCACAATCATATCGATCAACTCGCTGATAATATTTCTGTGGCCCTGAGCCTGCCGCTTCATTGTCTGAATCAGCTCCATGTTGATCTCCTGAAGACTCAGACCCTGAAGATAAGTGTTCAGCAGCAGATTCAGCTTCACAACCTCTTCCTTCTCTACCAGCTCATCTACTGTGAGAATCCTGTTCTTGATAATGTTGCCCTCAAGCATCATCACCGCCAGGAGCTGATCATCTGATACCTGTGACAGCTGAATGAACTTCAGCTTGTTCTTCCTGCTCTGAGGCGCAGTGATCAGAGACGCATAATTCGTATTGACTGCCAGAAGCTTTACCACCTGTTTGAGAACCTGTTCAAGCTTATCGACCTTCTGAACCATCATCTCATTCTCTCTGATAACTTCCTCAGTCTTGGATCTCATCAGATTATCGACATAAAAACGGTAGCCCTTGTCAGAAGGAATACGGCCTGCCGATGTATGGGGCTGTAAAATATATCCCATCTCCTCAAGATCTGACATCTCATTCCTGATGGTTGCTGAACTGAGCTTCAAATCGGTGAACCTGGAAATGGTTCGTGACCCGACAGGTTCACCCGTCTCAAGATACGTCTGTATAATGGCATTCAAAATCTTGATCTTCCGTTGATCCAGTTCCATCGATTCATCACTTCCTTTTCTGTTGTTAGCACTCGTCATATTGGAGTGCTAACACCTTCTGTACATAAAAATATCACCATCCCTGATATTTGTCAAGAGGGATGGTGATTTTTTTTTAATCCATACCATCTATATCTTCCATAATGTCCATGTCCGCTGTTCCATACATTTCACGGCCTGCCATTCTCTTTTCCATTCTGGCCTTTTCCACCAGGCGGCTCAGCTGCTTTCTGACTTCATCCGGTCTGCTGATACTTTCCAGATCGAGATGCTGATCTGTCCTGTCCGCGGAATAGAGATGAATCGTTCCCACTCCAAATATCTTCTGTCCCAGTGTGCGGCTCATCTTAATATCAAGTATACGATACAATAATGTTTCATCAACTGTTGATGTGAGCAGTCCTCTGCGGATCGTCAATCGTTCCTCATCCAGTTCATACTTTGTAAACGTAATCGGCAATCCCAGAATTCTTTTTCTGTCTGACCAGAGTATCCCTTTATTTTCACCCATTTTCTCCCGACCTCCTGTTAATTTCTTTATAAACAATATACTACACTATTATTCATCAAAATAAAAGCTTTTGCCCGTATAAATACTCTCCACGATATCTCCCAGCTTTTCCTGTAAAATCTGCATCGCCTCATCTCCGGTACAATGGCCGGTAATAATCTTCTGAATACCCGTCTCACGGATCTTTTCCGCCAATGCCTCCACATCTTCCGGTGATTTTCTAAAAAGATGCAGGCCTCCAACCAGTGCGTATATCTTTTTATCCGGAAATGTCTCCTCAACTTCCCGGATAATAGCGTCTGCCCCGCCATGAGAACAGCTGTTAAAAATAATCATTCCCTGCTCCGTATCAAAGACAAGGCTCTGCTCATGCTCATAGTTATCAGGATACCAGCTTTCACCAATCCTTACATACTGATTGGCGCCTCTCCCCTGTTCTTCCAGATCAGGAGTTTTATGAGGGATCAGATATGCTCCCGACATCAGCTCATAATCACCATCCACATACACTATCCTGTCTCTGTAGGTATCCAGAAAGCCTCTGTGGATACCGATATATTTGCTCCCCTCTCCTTTACCGCTATAACAGTTTTCAGCCGAAGATTTTCTTAAATAGAAAGATGCCCTGTCATTTTTTTCAAAAAAAGCTGCCATCCCGTCTGCATGATCAAAATGAGCATGGGACAAGACACTGTATTCCACATTCGCCAGATCAATATCCAGAGTCGCCGCATTCTCTGTAAACTTCTCAGAAGCACCCGTATCCAGCAGAAAATGATGTCCCTTATACTCAATATAGACAGCCAGTCCCCATTCACAGACAAGCTCATTTTTCGAAACATTATCAATTAAAATCTTTACAAGCATTTTATCCCC
>JAEDGN010000129.1 GCA_016297495.1 Coprococcus sp. | reverse complement strand
ACAGGAAGCCCCCACTTCATAATCCTTGATTTAAGTGGTGGGAGCATGTCACGATTGAGAGTATCCGATACTTCTGTTATACTTAAGGTATTGAGAAAAGATTTTGCTTTTTTTATGATAGAGGAGGGGATAACAGATGAGTGGACATTCATCAGGTTATTACAGTATTGATGCGGATTATAATATTATTGGATTTAATGATACGGCTAAGAAATTATATCCAAACTTAGTTATGGGGGAGAGATGTTATAAGGTATTGATGGGATTAGATTCTCCCTGCCCTCCATGCCCGGTGGCGAATGGGATTCACGGACCGAAGACTTATCTGGATCCGATTCGACATATTTATGAAACGGTGGACGCAGTGGAAACGGTACATGCTGACGGATCCAGAGGGCATGCTCTCGTGTTCAGCACCGTGGCTGAGGGGGAACGGCTGTCCAGTGCGATTCCTACAGGAGAAAGCTCACTCCGTTTACTCGGAGCCATTCATCTGATTTCAGCCAAGTATTCAACAGTATTTGGTGTAAATATGGAGTCGCAAAAGATATCCGTATTTCGTTCGGTGGATCTCTTTGATATAAAAGATGCCAGATTAGATGACAATATGGACTATCTTGATGTAATAGAATTATTTTTAAATGAGTATGTGCATTCAGAAGATCGTTTATCTGTCCGGACAATGCTGAGCATGGATTATATAAAGGAACGACTGAATGAGACAGAGTCTTTTAAAATACATTTCAGAGTTTTTGAGGGGGATGTTCATTACTATTATTTATTGATTGCACGTAATGGCGAAGCGGATGACTTTAATGATATTGTTGTAGCTATTGCATGTGAAGATGATGATATCAGCACAAAGAGAATTTATGAAAGACAGTTAAATGCAATGGTATCAACGCTCTCTCATGTGCCTGGATATTTTCATCTGGATATTACAGAAAATAAAATTTTAAAAGTAGGTGGGGTGTCCTCTTTTGCGGAAAATTTTAATTCGGAATGTTCAATTGATGTGTTGATGCAGAGTATGTCTGCGTATATTCCTCTTAAGAAGGATCGAGAGGATTTTTTAAATGCCTATAGTCTGGAAGCAATGAAACGGGATTTTGAGGCGGGAAATGTAGAAATTGTCCGAGAATCAAGATGTTATTATGATGATAATATTGCACGTTGGTCAAGGTATACAACCCGGCTTTTTATCAATCCTTCAAACAATCATCTGGAAGGGCTTTTTTTTGGCGAAGATGTGACGAGAGACCGTGATGCTTATGAGACGCAGGTCAGTATTGTTCAGACATTAAGTAGTAATTATCTGGATGTTCTTTTGCTTAATACACTTGAGAAGACTGTAACTTTCATTAAACATGAAGGGTTTATGTCGAAAATTTTTGAGAAGAGTGAAACGAATATTTATAATTACGACGAGCTGATGGAGCAGTATGTCAAACAGCGCATTCATCCCGATGATCAGATGATGATGTCAATGGCAACAAAGCTTAGTAACGTGATGGAAGCCTTAACCATGAAGAAGGAATATGCGGGAAATTATCGTATTCTTGAGGATGGCAATGTACATTATTATCAATTCCGTTTTATTAAAAATGAAGAGTATGGCGTTGTTGTTCTGGGATTTTTGAATGTTGATGAGATTGTTGCGGCAGAGATTGAGCAGCAGCAGAAACTTCAAAAAGCTTTAGATGATGCAAAACGGGCGAATTCGGAAAAATCCCGTTTTCTGGCAAGAATGTCTCATGATATGCGGACCCCTCTCAATGGTGTTATCGGCATTCTGGAGATTGATAAAAAACACGAGGATGATATTGAGTATCTGAAGGAAAACAGAAAAAAAGCAACGATCGTAACCAACCATCTTGTATCTTTGATCAACGATGTGCTGGATATGGCAAAGATCGAAGAGGGCAGTCTTGTTCTGGCTCATGAGCCTTTTAACATCATTGAGGAAGGCAGGGAAGCGGCGGTCATTATCAATTTACAGGCTCAGGAGGCGGGAATTACTGCCAATATAAACTTTACATCCTGGTCGGAACGTCACATTTATGTTTATGGCAGTCCGCTGCATCTGCGCAGAGCGATGATGAATATCTACAGCAATTGTATTAAGTACAATCGTAAAAACGGGGAAATCACAACAGATATTGAGGTTATTGATTTTAACGAGAAGACGGTTACATATCGCTGGACGATTTCAGATACAGGAATCGGTATGAGTCAGGAGTTTCTCACGCGGATATTTGAACCTTTTGTTCAGGCAGACACAGATGCCAGAAGTGTTTATCAGGGAACAGGGCTTGGCATGAGTATTGCCAAAGCTCTCATTGAGCAGATGGGAGGAACCCTGGAGATATCAAGTGAGCTGAATGTGGGAAGTCGGTTTGTCGTCACAATTCCTTTTGAGCTTGCCGATGAAAGTGAAGTTGTAAAGATTGAGAAGGATGCGGATGTATCTATTAAAGGTATGCACATCCTTCTGGCAGAAGATAATGAGCTCAATCGTGAGATCGCAGAGACACTTCTGAGAGAAGAAGGGGCACAGGTTACATCGGTTGTCAATGGCAGAGAAGCTGTGGATGCAGTGGCTAATAATGATCCGGATACTTTTGATCTGGTACTTATGGACGTTATGATGCCTGTCATGGATGGACATGAGGCGACAAGGCAGATCCGTCAAATGGGAAGGCCGGATGCGGAAACGCTGCCTGTTGTGGCCATGACTGCCAACGCATTTGCAGAAGACATACAAAAGAGTTTTGACGCAGGCATGAATGGGCATATTACAAAGCCATTGGAAATTGATAAGATGATGCGAATCATTGCGAAGTATAGAAAATAAAAACTTCGGGAGCGGATATTCATACAGGAGGAAATTTTTTATGCAAACAAAGAGGTTGAGGACATTTGTCACAATTGTTCAGAGTGTATTGATTGTTATCATGATGATTCTTGTGACATCGATGATTTTTCAAATAAATTCTCTGCAGGGAACGGCGAGGGTAATTAATTATGCGGGAATCGTCAGAGGGGCTACGCAGCGAGAGGTTAAGCTGGAAATTGTAGGCCAGAAAAATGATGACCTTATTGTTTATCTGGATGAAATTTTAGATGGATTAAAAAATGAATCAAGAAAATATAATCTTGTGCGTCTGGAGGATGAAGTATATCAGGCTGATTTAGATAAGCAAATGCAATATTGGCAAAAGCTTAAAGATGAAATTTATTGTGTGCGCGAGTACGGATATGAGGCTACAGATATTGTTGAAGTGAGTGAAAACTATTTCCGAATGGCAGACGAAACGGTTTCAGCAGCAGAATTGTATTCCGAATCTATTGCGGCGATTATCCGTTATCTGGAAATAGGTACAGCTGTCGATATTACTATTTTAATTCTGATCATGTTATTTCGTTCGCTTGAAGCCGTCAGAATACGGCATCGGAACAGTCAATTGGAACAAAAAGCATTTACCGATCAGCATACCGGCCTGCCAAATAAAGGTCG
>JAEDGN010000045.1 GCA_016297495.1 Coprococcus sp. | reverse complement strand
CCAGAGGTACAGCAGCATCTGCTTGGTATTGATGATAAGGTCTGAGCTTCGCAGCAGATAGATGGCAATAAGCTCAGTGATGCAGGTACCGGCCATTGCAATGAAAAATTCCTGACTGTTATCTGCTTTAAAAAAGATATTTGCTGTAAAGAACAGAATAACGCATAGTATTGTATATCCGACCAGTCCTGTCAGCGGTTTAAAATAAGACAGCTCGATTTCGCTTTTATTGAGGAACAGAATATGCTGAATACTGTTTTTAAATGTGTTGATCATATCTCCCCAGAAATCAAAGTCAGACCATCGATTAGGAATCATATCCGACGGAATGGATGGTGTTGTCTGACAGATGGCAAAAAAGGCAAGAAACATGACAGCAATTCCCAATATACCACCGACTATCCAGAATGGCTTAAAACGGTTATGGTATGTGAAAGAAACACCTTTGAACATAACATAAATGAATATCAGTGCCGGTATAAGCATCATAAAAAAGGATGACAGCCGCTGATAGATCAGACAATCTGTTTTATCGGATCCCAGACCCCAGCGGTTTTCAAATGCCTGAATGTATTCACTTCTGATATTGCCGGATTCTTCCGTATTCTGTGGTTTTACAATAATTTTATCAAAAGAAGCCTCATTTGTATCCTGATTGCCCGGTGCAGGAATATAATCATATTGGACGTCTTCTCCTGAAGGACTGCTCTCTTCCATCTTTTTTTCAAATACAGTCCCGGCGGGAAGAATGATGCCCGGTGACTCATTTTCATAAACACCTCTTACATAATAGGTTTTATTATTGTAAACGATCGTTCCGCCAATAATATTTGTTTCTCCGAAAAGCTCCCAGGCGGCTCCGCTGCTGAGAATACATCCTGTCGGATCATCAGCCAGCAGTTCTCCGGAAGCGTTACAGATCAGAGATGAACTGCCGTATATATAGATCAGCTGGCAGTTCAGCGTCTTGTCCAGATCCGGGTTGCTGAATGCCTGATTATCCATATTGCCTGTGGCAGTAAAAGGAAGATAATTTTCCAGTGCTTCATCATTTGCCTTCATATTTGTCACATCATCAAGAGTATATGGCTGATTGAGATAATAGATGACAGGTGTTCCATACCCATTGATTAATGTGCCTGTCGATAATACATGTCCAAAGCATACAAGCATCATCAGCAAAAGTATGTATTTGCCTGCATGCGCTGCCACCCGCCGCATTACTGCGCCTCCAGCAGCCGGACTCTGTCGCCGTCACGGAGAGACTTGCTGGAACTCAGAACAAACTGCTGATTCCAGCTGAAATAACCGTCAATGGCAGCCAGTTCATTGTTTTTATCCAGAATATCAACCTGCACTTTATCTACAGCAGTTTCTGTACCAAGAATCGTTTCCTTTTCATTGATAACATAAACATAATATTTTTCTCCGTCACTGTGCAGCGCATTCAAAGGAATACATGTATCATATTTTTTACTGGCTTTTTCAATCTTCATGGTTGCTATACTTCCCAGATTTTTTACTTTAGCCGGAATAGAGACAGTGATTTCATAAAAGTTCTTATCTTCGGCAGATACGTCAATACTGTCAATGGTCAGACCTTCGACAGTTGTATCGTTGCCGATATCCAGTACAATCTTATCACCCTTTGACAGAAGCTTGGCTGAAGTCTTTTCAAGTGTCGCAGTGAATTTATAGCCGGAACTCTGATCGGCGATGCGGATCGCTGTGTCCTCCGTGGTAGTTTCACCGGCAGTTACAAGAACCTTTGTTACAAGACCATCCGTAGGTGCTGTTATCTTACCCTCCGCATCAATAATTTTCTGAAGCTGATCCACTTCCAGCTGTTTCAGTTCCAGATCATTGGATTCAGTCAAGGCACTGACCGTATCCACGCTTTCCGGCGCAGTGGCATCCTCCAGAGTACGGTTGGCATTTTTAACTGTAGATTCCTGTTGTTTTAAAGCTTCGTTATAAGCTTCTTTCTTGGCAATATAGTCATCATAAAGTGCTTTTTGCTGCTCATCAGAAGCCGCCTGACTGTTCTTACTCTGTTCTTCCTGATAAGTGGCAAGCGCATTTTCTGCTTCCGAGAGTTCAGATTGTGCTTTGTCAACTTTCCTGGTTGCTTCTTCAACTAAAGCAACATTTTCAGGAAGGGCTCTGACCTGATCGCGGATTTTCTGTTTTTCTTCCTGGGTCAGTTCAATTGGATTGCCTTCTTCATCAACACTTGCTGCATCAATGGCATCCTGGACATCAGCTTCTATATCTTTATGTACCCCATCGAGGGCATTGACAGCCTGATCGTAGGCCAGCTGTTTTTCTTCAACAGTGCGTGTCAGCGAATCGAGAACTGTCGTATCTGTGCTTTCCATATTGCCGCTGTTTTTCAGATATTCATTGTAAGCATCCAATGCCGCATTCATCTCTTTTTTTGCTTTGCTGACCATGTCGCTGGCTTCGGCCAGAGTTTCATCATAATCCTCGTAAATTCTGTCAAGAGATTTGCGTCTGTTCTCTTCTTCAAGGGCCTCATTGGCTGCCTTGTCAGAAGCCGTCGCTTTCAGAATAGCCAGATCTTTCTCAGCCTGGAGCATTTTTTTCTTCAAGTCGTCTGTATCCAGTTGTACCAGCAGGTCCCCTTTTTTGACAGATTTGCCTTCTGTGGCTTCTACTGAAGCAATTTTTATATTGGCACAGGTAGAAATGGCGATATCTTTATTGGCAGCAATACTGCCGTCAGTTTCTATATTATGGCTGATTGTACTGACCGACGATTCCACAGCAGAAACCTTTGCTATGGTCAGTGAATCAGCAGCTCTCGACAGAACTGTTAACAGGAACATCAGGATAAGAAATCCTGCAAGCGCCTTGACTGCTTTTGCCTGAAGAGAACTTTTTTTATTTTTGTCCATCTCATAATTCATCAGTTGCTTTAACTTCATTGTTCTGTTCCTCTCTTTTCATTATATGATCATGCGATTATTCCTTAACTGCCGATGCAGCAATTCCCTGCTCAAGATAGTTCTGCCCTGCCAGGAAAACAAGAAGCGACGGAATCAGTGTAATAACGGAAGCAACAAAAGCCAGACCGGCATTTTCCATACTGATATTCGGCAGATACAGTGACAGGGGCCAGAGTGTTTTGTCCTTTAAAAAGGTCAGCGGCTGTTCAATCAGATTCCAGGCATCCAGGAAGCTCAATACCAGTGATGATACAATACCTGAGGAGCCAAGAGGAATGCCGATATAAAAAAATACCTGAATTTTGTTGGCACCGTCAAGCTTTGCCGATTCAATGATAACATCCGGAATATTTCTGAAAAAATGATACATGATGAATACCGGGAATGTAGAAAAGGCCGCCGGAAGTATGATGGCCCAGGAGGTATTCATCAGATTCATCCTGTCAAGGGTCAGGTAATTGGAGAGCATGGTAACCTGGAACGGCATCAGCATCAATATAATATAAAGGTTAAATAACAGCTTCTTATGGGGAATATTCAGCTTTGCGAATCCCCACGCTGCCGGCACACCGGTCAGAACCTGTCCGATAAGGATAGCACCTGTCATCTTAATAGAATTCCAGAACATAACGAAGAATTCCGGCGAATCCAGGAGCAGCTGTACATAGGCCTTGAAGGTCGGCCAGGTAGGAAGAAGCGCCCACGAAGCGAAACCATCCGATCTTCCCAGAACAGCACCCAGATAATGATTCAATTCATCATTTCCCATCAGAGACCCGACGATAAGGAACAGGACGGGAAAACAGATGATGACTGCAAGAATCAAAAGAAGAAGAATCAGCAGTCGTTTAAAAATCTTATGTTTCATTCTGTGCCTCCTCTAATCTGTCTGATCCCATGATCGCTGAAGTCCAAGAATCAAAAGAAGAATCAACAATGCAACAATAACTGCCGCTGCAGACATTTTGTCCAGAGAAAGTTCTCTGAACCAGTTATTGAACAGATGCTGCAGCAGATACATACTCTCATGAGGGTAATCTCCCGCCACGAGATAGGCTTCTCTGAATACCTTAAAGGAATTCAGAAATGCCAGAACTGTAATCGTATAGAGAGTCGACATCAGGTTTGGCATGGTAATATACCAGAAGCACTGGAAATTATTGGCGCCATCCGCCCTTGCCGCCTCATACAGAGTATCCGGTATGGCTGTGAGACCGGCCATCCAAAGCACAATATTATAGCCAAGATTTTTCCATACATAACTGAATACAAGAATCCAGAATGCATAAGACGTATCCATCCAGTCCTGAGGCTGCAGACCGAGCATATTGACAAAACCGCTGAAAAAACCATTTTCATGGAAAAGCAGACGCCATATGAGCACCACAGATGCTACAGGTATAGCCATGGGTACCAGATAAGCGGTTTTCAGATAGTTGGCCCCTCTTATACCGGCATTCAGGAAGGTTGCAATCAATAGAGAGAATGCAAGCAGAATGGGAATGCATATCACCATGAACTTCAGTGTGTTGGTAAAAGCCATCATAAATGCGGCATTCCGGAAAATAGCCAGATAATTATTCAGAAAAACGAAGGCTGTCCCGGCCACATTCATGAAAGAACGGCGGATAACATCTATAAAGGGGATCAGCACAAATAGGCTGACCCCTAATAAACTTGGCACAACGAAAGCAATGTCCGTTAAATGATTTTTTTTATGATCGAATTTCATAAGCATTTATTCAGAAAGATATATGTTGATATCTTTGACAACCTGTTCCACAGCATCATCGATGGAATCATCGCCGACAATGCATCCAAAGCAATCGTTCAGAATCGTTGATAAAATTGTATTATCACTGTAGGACGGTGTCGACAGTGTACCGATCATTGCTTTAAAATCAGCAATCTGTTCTTCTGTCGGCCAATACAGATCCAGCATGATCTCATTGCCGTTTTCATCCGTAGTCCCCCATCCGCCGTTGGATTGATTCGGATCATAGCCCGGCTGATCTGCATTCGGATCAATCATGCTCTTATTAAAGCTGTCAATATTAACAGAGAAACCGTTGTAGCTGTCGAAAGAATCCTGCCCTTCACTGCTCAGCATATAAGAGAAGAAGGCTTTTGCAGTATCCATATCCTTTGTCTTGCTGTTGATACCGATCACATTGGATGGAATATAAACATTCTCAAGGCTGCCAGGTAATTGCTTGTAAGTAATGTCTGTATCCTTTCTCATGGCAGATGAAATACTTTGCAGACTGTCAGAACTGGACAGAGAGCCATAAGCGAGCTGATACTGACCGGCCAGAATATAGAGAACATTCCATGAAGGATCACCGGTGCCATACCAGGAAGCATCCAATTCACCCATATCTTCACTGGTATAGTAAGATAAAGTATCTTCAAAATCTGTCTTTTCAGTTTCAGACATTGAAGCACAAAATGCATTAAAGAGTGACTTGATATCCTGGAGATAAGTCTTCAGATTATCCTTATTGAGAGATCCGTCTTCATTAAACCAGCTGGCGGAATTGACAGGCATCATGTCTCCGAGGAGAGAAAGGGCCGACCAGGATTCAACAAGGGCTGCGTCATTTTCTTTTGCTTCCGAAACATACTGATTAGCTACTGCCGTAAAATCGGAAAGAGAATTGATCTGATCCAGCATGGATTTCTTCCCAATCAGGACAGGAACTCTGAATTGGGTTGGAATAGCGTAAAGTTTCCCATTATCTGACTTGTAAGTATTGGCAATATTTTCAAACAGCTTGCCCTCGGCAATCATTGGTTCCGTTATATCACTGATATCCGCCAGAAGTCCCTTCTCAACATAGGAATCGATTGGAAGACCGTCAAGTAAAATGATATCCGGTCCTTCGCCGGCCATAATCTCCGTGTTCAGTGTACGGATGGCATCAGATGCGGTAATGGCATCATCATAGGATACACCATATTCTACATTCACGTAGACATCCGGATGCGTCTTCTGGAACATGGCTGCAAGTGTACGTATATCATAATTGTCCTGCAGTGAATATATGGTCAGTTCTTTATCCGGCTTTTTGGCAGCTTCTGCATCGTAGGTATAATTCAATAATGTTTCTGTGGATTCATTGCCTGAATAATCAGAGAATCTCAGAAGTATATCGCCATTATCCTTGATGATCAGATTGTCTGCGTTACTGTTTGGTGAAATAAGGGATGACATATTGGCATCCACAATCTGTTCAGAAGTACTGTCTTTTAAGTTATAACTGAAAATACCATCGCTGCACACATAATAAATAATACTGTCATCCTTCAGATAATCGGCAATGACAATATTGCCTCTGGAATTCTGGAATATCTCTGCAAGTGCGTCATGTTCAGCTGTCTTCTTGCCTGTAGATGCATCATACTCGGCAACCTTCTCCCAATTGTAGATCAGGAGCTTATCGCCGCAGAGATACATATCATTGATCCAGTCAAAATCTTCAATTGTGTTGACGACTTTGCCGTCACTGATGGAAATCTGGTATATCGCGCCATTGTAGTCCAGTGCATACAGGGTATTACTGTCTGCAAGTTTAAAGCTCTGGATACCATTGTAGTTTTCATAATCCGGATCACTGTCCCCGCCTTCATTGATGATAATACCATCATCTTCTGTCTCTTCAGGCACCTCGTCTTCAATCGCTTCTGCCGTATCATCCAGATCAGTTTCATCTGTGTACTGATACTCGTAATGCTCCGTTTTGGAGATTCCCGGTATCTCTACCGGAATTTCTTTCAGCTGACCGTCTTTGGAAAGAAGGTAATAGGTGGATGTGGAGTCATTGATGGACATGGAACCTTCCTGGTGTGATACATTGACAGTATAGATAAAGGCCAGATTACCTTCTTTATCCATGGCTGCAGTATTCATATATCCGTATGTGTTTTCGTCATTAGCCGGCTTTAATTCTGAGATCGGTGAAAGATCCATGGAAGACGCTGTCCAGGTCTTGCCGCCATCCGTTGAATCCATAATAGAAAAACCAAGATCAGAATTGTCATTGATCAATGTACGGATCGTGCCGTCTGCCAACTGTGTCATTGTCTGAATATAGGCATAACTGTATTCATCATCGGTACTGACAGGATAGCCATAATCCTGCTCCACATAACGCCCTTTTCCCCCCGGGCTGCCGGCTGTACTGCTGTTATCGCCTCCGGAATTACCCGAACAGCCTGCAAGCAATGAAACTGACATTGCCAGAACTAATCCGGCACTTACAAATTTTTTCAGTTTTTTCATAAACATGTTTACCTCCGTGTCATTTATTTCAGATTAACCATAATCTAATCTATCATTATTTTATCAGATTTAGCATGAAAATACAGGTTCTATTTTCTTACAATTCGGGAGAATGCTTACGATTTTCTTAAGATTTCGTAATTCGTGACTAAATCAGGCGATGAACCTGTTCAAACAGAGACCTGTGAACCTTTTTTCGTGTGATTTCCACGAGGTGAAGCGCTGTCCTGTCCACTACCGTTGTCTGTACAGTATCTTTGGAAGCTTCTTCTTTTAAACATTCCATCAGCTGACGGAGGTGATCCTGATTTTTCATATTAATAAAATCTACGATCACAATTCCTGAGATATTTCTAAGGCGAAGCTGACGGCATACTTCACGGGCTGCTTCCATATTGATTCTGAAAAAGTTATCTTCCATATTCTGCCTACCCACAGCTTTGCCTGTATTAACGTCTATCACTGTCAGTGCTTCTGTCGGTTCAATCACCAGATAGGCTCCGGATTTCAACCATACTTTTTTCTGTATGGCTCTCTCAATTTGAGCTTCTAACCCTTTTAGCTTGATCAGCGGATAAGACGGATCGTCATAATATTTTAAAGTAAGATCTTCCGTTTCTGATGCGCCTGCAGCAGAAAAAGTGTCTGAGACTTTTTGATAAATCTTTTCGCAGTCAGTGGTAACAATACAGCTGCCGGCTTTCCGTGCCTGCCGGATAGTCTGTTCGTAAATTGTATCACCGGACCACAGCTTTGAAAAACAGGTTCTGCTTCTGGATGTTGACATAATACGTTTATGGTTAACTGATAAAGCAGACATTTCCCTGTAAATCATGTCCGCAGTCATACCTTCAGCTTCTGTTCTGATCATCCATCCCGTGTCAGTATATGAAGCTTCGGCAACAATAGACCTGAGCCGTTCCCGTTCATCTAAAGACTTTATTCTGGATGAGATGAAAGTTTCATGATGTCCGGCATTTAATACTGTATAACGTCCCGGAAAGCTCAGCTTTCCTGTTAATGTCCAGGCCTTTGTTTTCAGATTTTCTTTTTCCACCTGAACAACGATCTCATCACCGGCCACAAGTTTATCATTTTTTTTGGGATTAACAAAAAGATGATTTTTATTTTTGTTCAGAGAATAATATCCCATAACACCCGGCTGAATTTCCACAAATGCTGCCTGAATATTCGGTACGATATGTTTGACTTTTCCAATATAGATATCGCCTATTCGAACCTGTTCTTTATCGGGTTCCAACCACAGCTCACAGAGCAGGTCATTTTCATAAAGGGCTGTCAGTATCTGTGACTGCCAGCCCGTAATAACTATCTGTTTTTTCATTTTATCCTGCAAAGGCATCAAGTGAAACAAGATGCCGTCCTTCCTGTTCATTGCCTGTATCCGTATACATGTCACAGCGTGTGATCAGCCATCCATAACTGTCGCAGGACAATCCTTCCTGTTTACAAAGCGTTTCCATGACAAGTTCCGGTTTCAGATTGGTGACACTTCCGGCTGCCACCTGCATCCAGATGCCGCCCCGGGATGTCACGTACATTTCATAGATCAGCGGGCGGATATCCATCTCACGCTCGCTTTTCTTTGTCTTTTTAATAACTCTGATTTCAGGACTTTCCATAAAATGCAAAACGGCTGAGTTCAGTGTTTCTTTATCACATGGTGCCATTCCTTCACGAAAATCGATTTGATAATCGGCAGCTGCAATGATGGACATGGAAGTTTTTGCATCATCGGGAAGATGATGGATGCTGTACACAGTAATACCTTCTGTCATCTGGGCATTAACGGCGTCTTTCATGGCTTCCAGATCATCATAACTATTGACTTCCATATCAAGGTATTCACCGCAGCTCTCCAGTCCTACGCCGAGCGGTGATGCAAAAGAGAGATATGGATGTGGATGAAAGCCCTGAGAATAGCGGATGTCCACATTGGCCCTGCGGAATGCTTTTTGAAAATAGCGCATCATATCCAGATGTCCGATAAATTTGACAATCCCTTTTTTGCCGAAACGCATTCTAAGCTTCATAGCAGACACCTCCCTCATAAATACGGCAGCCGCAGCCGGAACATCCCTGTCGGCAGTTCGGTGTGACTTTACCCTCCAAAGAACGTTTGTATTCGCGTATCAAAAAATCCTTTGAAACGCCTGCGTTAATGAAATCCCACGGAAGCTTTTCATCCAGCGGACGTTCACGGTGCACATAAAAGGCAGGATCCACCTGGCACGCATCGAAGGCCTTCAGCCAGCCTTCATAATTAAAAAATTCAGACCATGAATCATAGATACAGCCATTGCTATAAGCGGCCACCAGCACTTTACCCAATCGCCGGTCACCTCTGGCAAAAATACCTTCCAGCTTCGTCAGCTCGAATTCATGCCAGTTATAGCGAAGACTCTTATGATTGAGCTGTTCTTTCATGCGTGCACTTAAAAACTTCTGCTTTGAAACAAATTCTTCATCGGTACATTGTCGTACCCACTGGAACGGGGTGAAGGGTTTGGGTACAAAGAAGGAAGTACTGGCTACCACATCGACGCGTCCGTTGCCCGGTCGCAGGCTTTTTGGTATCTCATAAAATGTCGCGGCTACTTTATTGGAAAGCTCGGCAATCCCTGCAATATCCTCTTCTGTTTCCGTCGGCAGTCCCAGCATAAAATATAGCTTTACTCTGTTCCATCCACCGGCAAAGGCATCTGCAGCACCTTTTAAGATGACTTCTTCTGTCAGTCCCTTATTTATGACATCCCTCATACGCTGACTGCCCGCTTCCGGAGCAAAGGTCAGACTGCTCTTCTTCACATCCTGCACTTTGGACATAATATCCAGTGAAAAAGCATCAATACGAAGAGAAGGCAGAGATATATTGACTTTCTTTGCAGCACAGGTATCGATGAGATAATCTGTCAGTTTCTGAAGATCAGAATAATCGCTGGAACTAAGGGAACTGAGAGAAATCTCATCATGGCCTGTGGATTCCAGCATCTTAGCGGCATGGTCCTTCAGATACTCAAGGGAACGTTCCCTGTTAGGTCTGTAGACCATACCGGCCTGACAGAAACGGCAGCCACGGATACAGCCTCTCTGAATCTCCAGAACGACTCTGTCCTGAGTAACCTTGATAAATGGAACCAGCGGTTTCTCCGGATACAGAACGCTGCTCAGATCCTGCACGACCTGCTTTTCAATGACCGCCGGTGCACATGGTCTGTTCGGTCCGAAACTGGCAATGGTACCATCCGCATTGTAGCTCACATCATAGAATGCAGGAATATAAAGTCCGGGAATTGAAGCAGCTTTTTCAAGAAAATCAATCCTGCTTCCGCCGGCCGCTCTGTTGGCTTTGTAGACATCCATCAGATCATAATAGACGGTTTCTCCTTCGCCGATATAGAAAATATCAAAGAAATCTGCCAGAGGTTCCGGATTATAGGCGCACGGACCACCGCCAATCACAATAGGATCATCCTCCCCACGTTCAGAAGCCAGCAAAGGAATGCCGGAAAGATCCAGTATCTGCAGTATATTTGTGTAGCACATCTCATACTGGATGGTGATACCAAGAAAATCAAAATCTCTGATCGGATCCTGGGATTCCAGCGCAAAAAGCGGTATCTTCCTTTCCCTCATGACAGCATCCAGATCCATCCACGGTGAATAGACCCTCTCACAGTAAATATCATCCCGCGCGTTGAGCATATCATAAATAATCTGAATTCCAAGGTGACTCATACCGATTTCATACACATCCGGGAAGCACATGGCAAAGCGGATATCCACCTGTGCCGGGTCTTTGATGACTGTATTGATCTCGTTACCCAGATACCGGGCCGGTTTTTCTACTTTTAATAAAATATCGTCACTTAAAGCAAGTTTTTTCAATTTAAACACCTTTCATTTTATACAGAATTGATAACCTTCATAAATTGTACTATAAGGCTTAATTGATGTCAAAGCATATATGCCGGAAAAACAAAGAAAGCCGATGCAATCTGAATTTTTCTCAGATACATCGGCCTTCCTATTATTTTAATTATCTTATCTCAGCTTACGTTTATAGAGAATGGCTGCGGCCACACCGAATCCTGATATTACAAGAAGGATGATCAGGAATGTAATCGGTGTATTGTCACCGGTCTTCGGAGAATCTGTTTTATTATTCTTATTATTATCTGCAGAAGGTTTTGTTTCCTTGTCGTTTCCAGGTTTAACAGAACTTTCGGATTCACCCGTTTCAGATTCGGTAATTTCAGACTCAGAGGATTCTGATTCTATAGTTTCAGACTCAGCTGTCTCTGTCTCTGTTTCTGTTTCGGTGCTCTCTGACTCATCGGTTTCATGTTCACTGCCTACTGAAAGCCTTTCCCTGTAACCGGATGTTACATCATTCACTTCTTTATGATCAATGATAATCTCATTTGCAGAGTCATCGATCACATTGAAAGTCAGATCTGCGGCAGTATCACCGGCAGCAATACCTGTCAGATCTACATAACCAAATGTAACTTCGCCCCTGACATCTCTGATTGACTGATAATCTCCATTGACAGCTATATCAACGAGCTCCAGTTTTTCAGAATCGTAGGTGACAGTAATCACACCATTGGCAGCATCAATATCAATTCCCTGTGCATCTTTGGCAGTAATTGTCACAGAATAATATTTGCCATCATCAGATGCGAAACCGGCAGACATAGGTCTGTCCTGACTGTCAGTGACTGTAACAGCAGCATTCAGGCCACCGGCAGGTGCCCTGGTTCCGGAACCGGCGGATAGTGACTCTGCTTCTATGTCTTTTACAACCATAGTTGCATCATCAAGAGCAACGGTTCTGGTGTTGGCATCCCCATTGGAGCCTGCTTCGGTCAGAACAGCCGGCCATACATCGTCACCAAAATTGCCAAGACATATGGAATCAAATGTTGATGTATCAGCATTGAATGTCAGATAATAAATAACATTCGTACTTCCGTTAAATGCTGACAGATAAAGATTGCCGTCTTCATCACATACCATGGATGAAAATTGATAACCGGAGTAATCGGCAAATTTTGCGTTCAAAGTTGTCGGCAGAAGTCCAAGCCCAAGACTGGAGGTGCCATCATGATCCAGTACCCAGATATATCCTGCATCATCAAGGGCAAGATATTCATCATAAATCGTGCCGTCTTCATCCTGATAGTAACCGTAATAGGCCAGTGCTACAAACCTGGTGCCTCCGGTGTGTTCTGAAAGATACTCAGAAAGATCCCAGCCCTGATTAAATGTATTCTCCATCGGATCTGTCGGCTGCAGGAAATAGCATTCGGATATACCGGCAAGCAGCGGATGATTCTCTGATGAATAATAGCCTGCAGAAGCAAGATCTGACATGGCAAATCCGAATGCGCAGCTTCCGGAAGTCTCTATGCTTTCACCAGTAGCCGCATCAATTTTATGCATCGCCCAGTCATCGGAATCCTGGATATACAGCTGACCGGTGTGAACATCTGCGGCTGCAGCGGCAATTGTAGTATCCAGTTCTGTGCCACCGTTCCACGTATCACTGTTCTTCAGATCCCAGTCAAAGAACATCGGTGTACCTTCTGTATCCTGCAGCACACCCTGAAGGGTTGAGTCGATGACAACGACGCTGACATTGCACGCTGCCGTAATATCAGGCTCCTTGACAGAAGCTGCCGTAATGACACAGCTGCCTTCAGACACACCTGTAACGACCCCATTTTCATCTACTGTGGCAACATTCTCGTCACTGCTGCTCCAGGTCAGTCTTCTGTCAGTTGAGTTTACAGGCTGTACAGAAGCAGTAAGGGTAACTTTGCCGCCCTTTACAAGTACCAGGGATTCATCTGAAATCTCCACAGCTTCAACTGTGTCTGTAACTTCGCCGATCTGCTGATTGATTTCATATGTTGTCGTGTTCATGGCATAGTCATAAACCTGAAGCAGGAATTTTGCACCATCTACGTCTGTGAGATCGAGACTGTATTTACAGGTATCACCTGCCTCAACATCGGTCTGTGAGCCCTGATATGTATATAAATAGTCACCGAATTCATCAAACAGTGCTACAGCGGCAATATACTGGTTATCTTCTACAGTTACATCCAGTAAGTTTTCATCTGAATTAATTGCAACTTCTTTTAATTCAGGGGCGGTATTGTCGATGACCATAGACATTGAGAACATCGCACCGTCACTCAAAGCATCCCAGTTTACATTTCCTTCACTGTCTGCATAATACTCCGGAGCCAGTGCCAGGCTGACCTCCAGCATATCACCCTCTGTCCATCCTTCCAGTTCAGAAGGAACCAGTTCAATATTCAGTGTACGGTTCGTATACTGCCAGCTGCCGCCGTTCGTATAATAGAAGGCAGAGTCTATGGAACCAAGTTCTTCACTGATCAGCTGTTCTCCTGTGGTCAGATTGGAAACTGTAACCCGGGAATCAACAGCATTTCGAATAGATGTGAAATAAATATTGGCAATTTCACTTTCCTCATTGACTGCATTGCGTTCAGGTGCATAGGCATCATCTGGTACTAATGGATTGCCTCCAAAGTAATACTCACTATCAGGATCGTCCGCATAGACAACGCTAAATGCATTGGCATCCGTATTACCGAGATAAGGGTCTCGAATTTCTTCGCCATAATCATATTCAATTTTACTTCCCACATCAAACATGGACGGATCCGTCCAGCTGCCATAGAATCCAAGCATTGGAATGGAGTGAACTGTTCCGGTTACACCTTCACTGCTGCTGACACCTGATGCATAAATGAAGCCTTCAATGTAAGCACCCTTTTCAAAGTTGGCATCCAGAGATTCTTTTTCGTCCTCAGACAGAGCAATTGTCACACTGACAGTAACAGAACTGTCAGCCGCAACCTGTACAGTACCACTGGACAGACGTGACAGGAACAAATAGGCATCATAGGAATTGATATTGCCGTCACCGTTCATATCGGCTTTTCCTTCATTGGTAAGCTGACTGATTACACCAGTAGCATAATCCAGTAAAGCCTGTCCATCGGAAGTATTGATCGTACCATCGCCGTTAAAATCCATTCCGGACAGACCTGCATCTGACTGAACAGATTTACCATCTGCGGACCAGCAGATGCCGGCAGCCAGCGGGATTGTCCATGTATCCATGTACAAAGCCAGTTCATCTTCACTTGCATTGATATTGGCGTAGTAGGCAAATGCATCCTGAGCAAATATATCGGCAGATAAAGTATACATCTTGTCTTCATCCGTCAGATTATTGATCGTAAAGGAGAAACTGTAAACACCGGCCCGCTCAGGGTCATCGCCCAGTTCCGCTTTCACTTTGCCGTCTGCATAGGATTCAGTAGCATTCTGTCCCATAAGAATATAGGAATCGGCAGTAATCACATTGCCGATATTGGCAAGACCGGACCCCTGCTGCAGTACGGAATAATAATTGCCGCTTTCGCCATCAATAACTGGTTCTGCAGTGGACATCAGCAGACTCTGGGTCAGTGTACGAGCATCCAGTCCTGTCTTATCATCGAGACCATTTTCACGAATATACTGTGCTGCCAGAGCCGCCATACCTGCGATCTGAGGTGCTGCCATGGAGGTACCGGAATAAGAAATATAGGAATCATGACTGGAGAGTCCGGTTTCTGCATTGGCACCGTTGACAGAATAGATGTTTCCGCCCGGAGCAGTAATCTCAGGTTTCATCTCCAGACTTCCAGGCACGCCCCAGCTGGAAAAAGAACTCATTGTATAATACTCACTGTTATACTGGGTTGTTGCCAATTCATTTCCGACAGTCAATGTACCTGTATAATAGCATACATTGCCTTCATCATCGGTAACAGGAACAGCGGCATCTCTGAGAATATCGCCGTCAGACTGAAGAATGGAAACACAAGGTTCAGTATATTCATAATCAGATAAATCCATACTGATGATACCTGATTGATTATTGTAGATAACAGCTGCAATGGCACCCGCCTCAACCGCAGAATTACCTTTCTCTGAGAAGGTTATGGAACCACGGGAGCAAATGGCAATTCTGCCTTCCAGAGCATCTCCCACAGCTTCCCAGTCTTCCGCAGTACCTGTCCCATCGATAAGGATATATTCATGTTCTCCTGCAATGGAAGTCATCGGATTATTACTGAATCCGTCGGACTCCGTATAGAAAATCAATGTGTCATCCACAGATAAATACATACCGGTGGTACCGTCATTCTCTACAGAAGCCACTGCCAGGGAATTAGTCAATGAACCAGGGCTGCCCACAGTATCCATACTTACATCATCACTGTATAAATATCCGATATTTGCAGCATTTTCCACCCAGGAACCGGAATTTCCGGCAGAAATAGAAACCACTACACCGGACTGAACCAGATTGTCCAGAATCGTCTGATATTCGTCTACATCCGGGCTGGACATACCAGGATTGCCAGATCCCAGAGAAAGATTAATACAATCTGCCCCCAGAACAATGGCATCTTCAATAGCTGCCATGTAGTCGGAATCATATGCTCCGCCATTCTTACCGAAAACCTTCATGGTAAGAATCTGTGCATCCGGAGCCACACCCTGTACATATACAGAATCCAGAGCATTTGAAAATCCATTTCCGTCAGGAACATAAGCATTGGCAGCAGCAATGCCTGTTACATGAGAGCCATGGTCACCTTCATTATCATTCAGATGGGTAACATCATAATCCGTATCTACATAATTATAGCCAAAAGGAATCTTGGCGCTGACATAGGCCTCATCCGAATTGATGTCGGCATTCATCTGATCCGCAACTTCGCTGATTTCTTCAGTATCCAGCAGATTCAGTTCTGCTTTGTACTCTTCGGCACTCATGGCTGCCTTCTCTGCCAGCTGTTCCAGAGAATATTCATATGCATCCTCATTAAAAGAAATATGGCTGATATCAATACCCGTATCAATGACAGCTATCCTGCTTCCGGCACCTGTATATCCTGAAGCCCAGGCAGCAGATGAACCGATCTGTCTGCCGGAAGTGGCCATATTCGGATCAGCAGTTCCTTTGCTGGCAATAGCCGGCTCATAGCGGGTTTCCAGAATTACGTTCTGAACACCATTCAATTCTCTGATCTTATCAATCTGTCCGTATTCCACATTGGCGGAAATAAGGTTGGCCGCCAGAGTCAGGTTCCATACAACATCCAGATCGCCGTCAATATAGTTTTCGATCATGGAAATGATTTTGTCCTGCATATCCTGGAGCTTTTTCCTGTAAGATATGGCATCCCAGTTCCATGCGATGTCCTGGATGTCATATCCGGCACCAATGGTGCTCTCTTTGTCCAGAATAATCGATACACGGACGATATCGTCTGTATTGTATTCCGGCGCATTATCTCTGTCTGAGATTTTCTCCCGACCGGGCAGTTCAGCAGAGACGACACTGTTGTCTACCTGGGTGAAGGTAATATCATTTGTCTCATCCGCTCTGACAGGATAGGCCCCTGCAGCCATAACAGAGATTACCAGCACCAGCGCAAGCAGACGCTTCAATAATCTTTTTTTTCTCATACTCTTTTCCTCTTCCTTTTTTATTTATATCACGCGCAAGCGCATAATAATCATGGGTATCCAATATTAATTATATCTAAACATATGATACCAGACTTATGAGGAGGTTGCAATATTTTGGTAGATTTTCATAAGTAAAGTATCAAAAATGTATCTACTCAGTGTCTGTGCTTTTCTCATCATAATATGGACAAATTTTTACTCAAATACGCATTTTTGCAGTAAATATAAAGTAACCACATACAAAAGATGTACAGGGAATCAATTTCGCACCAATAATATCAAATAGTAAAATCCACGCTCCCGCGAAGGGAGCGACAATACTTCCGCTCGTGGAATTACAGATAGTTATCAATTTCAATCCACGCTCCCGCGGAGGGAGCGACACAGAAACAGGCCAGGCAGATAACGGATGATGTAATTTCAATCCACGCTCCCGCGGAGGGAGCGACGCTGCAAACCAGGCACGGAAAACAGTACAGGCACATTTCAATCCACGCTCCCGCGGAGGGAGCGACTATGGCCAGATAT
>JAEDGN010000044.1 GCA_016297495.1 Coprococcus sp. | reverse complement strand
TCCAGCGGATGTCCCAGCAGATCACAGGCATAAGCATCACAGAGAACAGGATCCCTCATGGCCATCATCCGGTTCATCTGTACCGGATTGCCGCCTTCCTCAAAATCAAGATCACCACAGATAGCATCAACCAGAATAAAATCATTATGCACTCTTGTATTCAAATGAGCAATCGGTTTGTGCAGGCCCATGGAATGAAAATGTCTTTTTTCCTTATTCGGGATACAGCCCTTATTATTCTTCAAAGCGCAGGTCACTACTGTCTGACAATGGCCCTTCAGTACAGGAAGATTGATCATAAAATCAACCGCCATGGCACTGTCGCAGATATCAATACGCATACCTTTACAGTCATAGGACTTCCAGGTATCCTTCTGTGTATCAATAATTTCCACGCCGTACTTATCCGCCAGATCATAATAACCACATACTTTAAATGCATAGCTTGTTCTGTCGCCTACCCAGGAGCCTTCAATAATAGCGATATTCTCAAAGCCTTTTGCCTGCAGATACTCGATCACGCCTGCCGTGATCTCCGGATGCGTGGTGGCGCCTGAGCTGGCAGGATTGCCTACCACCATATTCGGCTTCAATCCGATCCTTTTTGTTTTACTGCCAATCAGTTCATCAAGCTTTGCTGCTTCCAGAAGCTGTTTCGCCATTTCCTTCGGCTGAGCGCCATATATAACCAGAATATCTTCCTTATTCATTCCAGCCCTCCGCTCTGTTACAGCTTCTTGATTCTGGCAATCGCTTCAACGGTATTCTCATAGGAGCCAAAGGAAGTCAGACGGAAATAGCCTTCACCGCTCGGTCCAAAGCCCGAACCCGGTGTACCTACAACATTGGCCTTCTCCAGCAGATAATCAAAGAATTCCCATGAAGTCATCTGATCCGGTGTCTTCAGCCAGATATACGGTGCATTGATACCGCCGGATGCCTCAAAGCCTGCGGCAGCCAGACCTTCTCTGATAATCTTTGCATTATTCATATAATAAGCGATCTGCTCCCTTGTCTGAGCCTGTCCTTCCGGTGTATAGACAGCGGCACCAGCCTGCTGAATGATATACGGAGCACCGTTGAACTTGGTGCCATGGCGTCTTGCCCACAGACTGTTCAGTGATACATCTCCGCACTTTAAAGCCTTTGGAATAACTGTGAAGCCAAGACGGGTACCTGTAAATCCGGCATTCTTGGAAAAGCTTCTCAGCTCAATAGCACATCTGTCTGCGCCTTCACATTCATAAATAGTATGTGCCACATCATCTTCAGAAATATAAGCTTCATAGGCAGCATCATAAATGATCACCGCTCCCACCTTCAGGGCATAATCCACCCACTTCTGCAGCTCTGTCTTCGGAATCGTTGCGCCCGTCGGATTATTCGGGAAGCAGAGATAAATGATATCAGGCTCCTCTTCAGGAAGCTGAGGTGCAAAACCTGTCTCTGCCGTACACGGCATATAGATCACATTGGAAAATCTCTCTTTTTCAGGAATATAATCACCGGCTCTTCCTGCCATAACATTGGTATCTACATACACAGGATATACTGGGTCACAGACAGCGATTCGGTTATCTACAGAAAAGATATCTCCGATATTGCCCGAGTCACTCTTGGCACCGTCACTGATGAAAATCTCATCAATGGCAATATCCACGCCGCGGGCCTTATAATCATGCTGTGCAATGGCACTTCTCAGAAACTCATAACCGAGATCCGGTGAGTACCCTTTAAATGTCTCTTTTACTGCCATTTCGTCCACCGCACTGTGCAGCCGTTCTATGACAGCCGGAGCCAGGGGAAGCGTCACATCTCCAATACCAAGGCTGATAATCTGATCCTTCTTGTCCGGATTCGCTTCTTTATAAGCAGCCACCTTTCTGGCAATCGTAGAAAAAAGATAGCTGCCAGGTAATTTAAGATAATTATCATTAATTTTAAACATAGGTTAAATCCTCCTTTTGATTCTGTTCATCATTTTAACTCATGAAAGCGTTTCATGCAACAGTTTTCCTGTTCGAAAATGATGATCCGCTATAATTTGATGAAATCCGGTTTACGCTCCGTAAAAATTGTCATATAGCGGAAACCGGCATCCATAAGCATCTCCCGCGCTTCCTTCTGAAACAGCCCGATATTCTCTGCTTTATGGGCATCGCTTCCGATGGTAATAATCTCGCCGCCGCATTCTCTGTACAGCTTCAGAAGCTGCATTGGCGGCATTGTATCCCGCATGGCACGGTACAGCCCCGATACATTCAGCTCGATCCCCCGTCCCTTTTCCGTAAGTAACCTAAAAAGAAGACGGAATTTTTCTTCATAGGGCTTCAGATTCAGACGCATCTGGTTCCTCTCAAACATATAGCGCAGAGGATAGGTCAGATGTCCCATGACATCAAAATCTCCGTTTTCGGCCAGCTCCAGCAGCCAGTCCACATAATGATCATACATCTTTGCCACATCTATTTTCTCAAAATCATAATAATATACATCCAGATCCTTCTCCATATTGTGAATAGATCCAATAATAAAATCCAGACGTTCTCCATAGTCTGCCAGAAAAGCCCTGGCTGCTTCCGGATTTACCCGGGGCTGTCCAAGCTCTGCGCCCACCTTCACTGTCAGTCTCCCGGCATACCGGTCCCGGACCGCTTCCAGTTCCCGATAAAGTCCGGCTACATCCATATATGTCTTCACGCCGCCCGGCACCTCAAAATTCATCAGTTCTCCATAGGGGAGTCCCGTGTAAATATCCATATGATCTGTTATGGCAATCTCTGACAGCCCCCGACGAATGGCCTGCTCACACATAACCTCCAGTTCCTCGGAACCATCAAAGGAATATTTAGAATGCATATGATAATCAGCTAAATACATTGCTCTTCTCCTTTCTCTTTTTCTCTCTCAGCTCGCGAAAAAATCCGCTCAGCATCTCTGAACATTCATCATGCAGCACATCATAAACCGTCTCCACCTGATGATTAAACCGCTTCTCCTGTAAAAGATTCAGTACAGAACCCGCACATCCCGCCTTGGCATTCATACTTCCGATCACCACTCTGTCCACCCTTGCCTGAACAATGGCGCCGGCGCACATGGGACAGGGCTCCAGCGTAATATACATGGTGCATCCTTCCAGCCGCCAGTCACCCAGATACCGGCTGGCCTTTCTGATTGCATTCATTTCCGCATGGGACAGCGTGTTCTTCTCCTTGTTGCGTTTATTATAGCCTCTGGCAATAATCTTTCCATCATAAACGATCACGCAGCCGATCGGGACCTCATCAATAGCTGCCGCCTTTTTCGCCTGAACAATAGCCGCCTTCATGAATTTTTCGTCTTCAGTCAGCATATCCATCCTCCTTCCCATCGTTTTGTTACAATTCTGTTACACAAACTTATATTTAATGGCATTTTTCGTAAAATCTCAGAAATACTTTATGTTTTGTTAATAATTATCTATTGTATTTTTATAACTATAGTGTATAGTATTGGCATAAGGTTGATGAACCTTATAGCCAGAAAACAATTAGAACATAACAATCCTCTCTCTTAAGAAAAAAGGCATCCAAACGGCAGGATGCCTTTTTTCTGTCTACTGCCGGTCTCCCGACGTAAAATCCATACATGGATCCTGACTCCACTCCAGCTTCTCTCCATCACTGACTGCTGTCAATGTCCCCTGGACATCTGTCCGATACAGCTGTACCCCGGCTGCCTCAAGCCGCGCCATCGTCTGACTGTGAGGGTGACCATAAGCATTGTCCTTCCCCACACTGATCACTGCCGTCGTTGGTTTTACACGGGATAATAACCCGTCTGTGGTGGAGCTGCTGCTCCCATGGTGACTGACCAGATAAACATCCGACTGCAGCTTCTCACCACTGCTGCAGATATCCGCCTCACTCTCCTGTTCGGCATCTCCGAGCATCAGGAAGCTATTCCTGCCATGTACCAGACGGATACCGATACTTCTGTTGTTATCATCTTCATAGTCACTTTCCACAGGCGCGACAACCGTGAAGACGGCTTCACCCAGGCTATATTCATCACCCACCTGAGGATGCACTGCCTGACATCCATTTTCCTCTATCTTCTGCATCAGCGATGCATAGATCTTCGTATCTGTCTCATAATCCGGACACAGTATCTTCTCCGTCGGATATACATTCAGTGCACCTACAAGGCCACTGATATGATCCGCGTCATAATGGCTGGCAATGATATAATCCAGCCTCTCCACGCCCTGGTCTCTCAGATAGGCCACCACAAAGGAGGATGTATCCCTGTCTCCACCGTCTATAAGCATATAATGGCCTTCCGACTCCACCAGGCAGGCGCTTCCCTGCCCCACATCAAGGAAATGGACTGACATCTCCCCTTCCGTATGTACAGCCATATCTCTGCCTATGCCCATGCGTTCAAGAAGCGTCTGCAGCCTCCCGACGAGGGAACCCTCTCCCGGGATCTCCGGATGTATCCCCGAAGACTGCTCCATATATTCCATAACGGACTGTATATTCTCCGCCAGCCATGCATCTGTCCGCGTTGCAAAAAAGATACATAATAATACCAGCATCAGAATAACCGAATTCTTCAGACTGAGACAGCGCTTCTGGCTCTTCCGACTGCTCCGCTTTCGTCTGCTATATGTTTTTTTCCTGCGCTTTGCCAAACCCATCACATCCTTACAAGAAAAATGCAAAAACAGGAATTGTCACAATACACAGCAATGTTGTGATAAAAATCAGTTTGGAAGCCAGCACCACATCATTGCCGTACTCGCCGGCAAATATGGCACAGAAACCGGCAACCGGCATGGCATGCCCGATGACCAGAACACCATAAACGATCGGATCAGGTGCCAGCGGCCGTGCAATAATCAGCACGAGCACCGGAATAATGATAAGACGCATCAGAGCACAGATATAAGATCTCCGGTCCCCCAGAACATCCCTGATACTGCTCTTCGTCAGTATCGTACCAACATAGAACATAGCCAGCGGCGTTGTCAGATCAGACAGCCCCCTGACGGCATTATTCACAGGTTCCGGCAGACTCCACTGAGTCACAAACAGAACCAGACCAATGACAATCGCAATATTAATAGGGGTAATCACATATTCCTTCATGGAATGATGCTCTTTTTGCTCAGCACCTTTTCCATTTCGCTTCATGAGCCAGATACCGAAAGTATAAGCATAGGTGCTGAATGCCAGATTGGCAAAAGCAGCATAAAAAATAGCCTCATTGCCAAACACAGCACACATGACAGGCCATCCCATAAATGCATGGTTCGGAAATGCCACGGCATAGATCCACACACTTTTGGCTTCCGGAGATATTCCGAAGAGCCTCGCACTCAGATAGCCCAGTACAATACTGGCTCCCAGAAAGATCATACTCAGCACGTAAATCTGACCTGCCTGAATTAGACGTTCCGCCGTATATTCTGTCTCAAATGTAGTCAGAATCAAGCAGGGCAGTGTCACCGTCATCAAAAAGCGGCTGATCCCGTCGCAGAAAACTTCACTTATTATTTTTCTTCTGCATACGATATATCCCAGAATAACATATATAAATAATGTAACCAGTTTACTGGCCACTGCATACAACGCTCCCATATATTATCTCCAATTTCCTCTTTAGTCAGAATCATTCTACTCCGGGCAGCCGGGCAAGTCAAGAATTACCTTTTTTCTTTATTTTCAGAAATTAAAGGTATTTTTACAAAATATTTATCTCTATACATCAGAAATGTGATATAATATCACCGAAAACAAAAAACAGTATGACAAAGGAGGATTTCCAATGGCTAAGAAAATATTAATGCTTTGCGGTGATTTCACAGAAGATTATGAGACAATGGTACCATTTCAGGCACTTTCCATGCTGGGTTATCAGGTAGATGCCGTATGCCCTGACAAGAAACCGGGGGATGTTGTAAGAACTGCCATCCATGATTTCCTGGGCGACCAGACATACTCCGAGAAGCCGGGCCACAACTTCGCAATTACAGGAGATTTTGCTGCAGTTGATACAGCAGACTACGCAGGTCTTTTCATTACCGGCGGACGTGCTCCTGAATATATCCGCCTGAACCCGAGAGTCATCGAAATTGTTCAGGAATTTTTCGCAGCTAAAAAACCGGTTGCTGCTATCTGCCATGGACCGCAGATTCTCACAGCCGCAGGCGTTTTAAAGGGTGTAAAGGCTACCGCATATCCGGCTGTAGGCCCTGATATCACACTGGCAGGCGGTACCTATGTTGAAGTTCCGGCCGATCAGGCAGTCGTAGATGAAGAAGCCAATCTCGTAACAGCACCTGCATGGCCTGGCGATACCGCTATCCTTGCAGAATTCGCGAAACTGCTCGGCGCAACCATTACCATCTAGTCCATATCCAAAGGGCCTATACAGATTTAATTTGAAGCTGCCGGACATACGGCAGCTAAAATATATCTGTATAGGCCCGCAGTTTTTAATCCCACAGGAATGGCATATAGATGCCGTTCTGTTTCTCCCAGTCAGCCTCGCAGTGACCGCCATAGGCCTGCAGATACGGATACGTGACTGCGCCGCGCTCTACCAGCAGATGGCTGAACTCCAGATTCGCACAGGTATATTTCACCAGACCGGGCTTTCTGCCGGACTCCTTGCTTCCCCAGCTCATATAGACTCTTGTATCAGGAAGAAGCTCCCCTGCCGATTCTATTTCTGCCTTCAGCGCATCATAACAGAATGTATAGGCACTGGACAGACAGGCTGCTTTTGAAAATATATCATTGTGCCGCACGATGGTATAATAGGACATCAGTCCACCCATGGAGCTTCCGCCGATTCCTGTATGCTCTCTGTCAGGCAGTGTACGGAACATGCCGTCTATCATCGGCTTCAGTTCATCTGTCACCCACTGCATGAATATCTGACCTGTACCATGTATCAGCTTCCCGTTAAAATCCTTGAAATCATAAGGACAGAATTCCTCCAGCCTTTTATTGCCTTCATGATTACACTCGATGCCGACGATCATCATTTTTCTGTCCCACTGATTCAGATAAGTTTCCAGTCCCCAGGATTTACCGTAGGTCGCATCCTCATCACAGAAAAGATTATGCCCGTCATACATATACATCACCGGGTACCGTTCTGTGCTGTCCGCATAATCATCCGGAAGATAGATATGCAGCCTTCTGTCTAAATCATAGGGTGTAATATGTACCATCTCTTTAATAACCATTTCGAACCTCCATAAAATATCCGCAGTAAACGTTTGCCCCCATATAGAAGCAAACTGCACATATCCTATCTTAACATATATTTCTATGTAAGGAAAATATTTTTCAAAAAAATCAAATTTATCTTTCATTATCAGACTATTCATATTACAATAAAGAATAGAAACATATTTTTTGAAAGATTACAGACAGGGGGATTTTCAATATGGACTTAGTTAAGGATATGTACAAAAACGAACTCAAGGCAAAAATCGCCGCATGGGAAGGTCTGAAGACCGAAGACTTCCAGTATGAACCGGAGCGTGCCGAACTGAAGGCCGCCATGAAGGACTGGCTGTCCGCCAAACTGGGCGAGACTGACGAGAAGAAGCTGCTCGTTGCCAATCGCAAGTATTTTGCTACATGCATGGCAGAACTCGTTTATGAAGATAAGGTTCGCCCGAACATAGATGCCTTTATTCACTAGGATTTCCAAAGACAGGGGACTGCCGGATTGCGGCAGTCCCCTGTCTTTATTTTACCATCAATCTTATATTGTTCATCCTCAATTCGATACCGCCGGCAGCGGCACCATTCTGAAGCAGCTGCATCAGATAGGATCGGTTGACACTCATACTTTTTGCGATCAGCAGCTGGCATGTCTTTGGATCCTGCTGCTTCATATAGTTCTGGACTGTTCCCAGTTCAAAGGAACCCTGATAATTCTCTCCCAGCACCTGCGGTGCTGTATATTCTGAATAATACAGCGGCAAAAAATTGTCTATGAGATAAAAGCGATTATATTCCGCGAATTCCAGCATAACTGTTGCCTCATCCGGTCCGCCATTCTCACAGTTGACTGCCAGATCCTTCAGCCGTACCGGCCCCAGAATCCGGGACAGCAGCATCTCCGCCTGGGGCAGGATCTTATCTTTACTGCTGTTCATGGCCTGGGCCAGCATCTCATTTTTCTTGTGGGACGGAATCATTTTCAGCATCTTGCCGCTGAAGGGCGGCAGCTTCATACCTCCCAGCTGTTCCGGATGCTGCTTTGCCATCTCCAGAATCCGTTCCAGAAATTCATCATAATTAATATGGCCAATAGCCAGTATTGCTTTTATCATTCGCCCATCTCCAATTTAACTGTGATTCCGCAGCAGGAAACTGCTACTTCACCATAAAATCCATTTTATCAAGACTCAGCAGCGGATAATCACCGATCTCTCTGATCTGCAGGCTGTCCTCCTCGGCCACAGATAAATCAGTTGGACAGGTCACATACCAGACCACGCTGACATCTTCAATATCGATCATTGCCTCAGAAACAGGAACACGCCCTGCAGGACATGCCTCTGAAGGATCACTGCAGTAGAAGATTTCTTCCTCTTCATCATAATCTGTCAAAGCGATGGCATGAGGCGTCCATGTATCATAAGCCACAATACCTTCCGGATGTTCTTCCAGAAGCTGCCTCAGTTCCTCAGTCGATGATACATAATCATGCTGCATCGTCACACCGGCATAGGTAAATACCCAGGAGATCCCCACACCTTCCTGCCAGGCGGCACTTCCTACACTGCTCTCCGTAATGGCTGCCCAGTCCTCATCACCCGACAGCATGGCCGCTCTGCGCATAATCATGGCCGAAGATGCCAGCGTACAGGTTCCTCTTCTGGACTGTTTAATAAATACCTCTTCATCATTCAATTCTTCAAAAGTTATATTGACTTTATCCTTCTCAGCATTCTCCGCGGCCTGAACCTCACCGCAGTTCAGCATAACAATGACTGCCAGTAATCCCAGCAGGACGATCCATTTTCTCATAAAAAACCTCACAAAATTATTACTTTAGCGTATAGATAAACGCACTTTCTCAAGTTTAATACATTTGTAATAATTTTGCAAGGTTTTTATATAAATTTAAGAAAATCAACGTAACAATTCGTAATTTCCCAGCCATATCTGCATACTTCCGGCAAAGAAGTCTACATAATATTCCGGAATACAATATCAAACCGGAACAGCCGTATGGCCTTTTCAGTCTCTGCAAATGCTTTCAGAGATTCCGTCGGATGATCCGTACAAATAATCCCATAGACTCTTCTCTCTGCAGTGCCTCTGCTGATGCGGCGTCTCTCCGCCGCCATATCCTCCAGCACCTGCTCCCTGAAATCCGTATATTCCGGCCTGATTGCCGTCTCTATAATATAAATATCATCTTCCTGATCCAGGGCCACCAGCTTTCCATGTCCGTCTGATTCACACAAAGTCAGCGGCAAGCCGAATATATTCTGTTTCTGTTTGATCTTCTGTTCGATAATCTCTGCCAGAATCAGCGAAGAGGCTATCCCGCTCTGTACAGGCAGCGATTCCTTTGTCTCTGCTTTCTCCGAAAGCTCAGGCTTCTCCGTCAAGCCTTCACTATCCTGTTTATTCTTGCCCTTTCTGTTTTTTATGTAATCAAACAGCATATTGCCATAGACAATGGCCAGTATAATTCCAAGTCCGATTAAAAAATACATCTGCCATCCTCCTGTTAATCATTACTGTAAGAATAAGCATTGGAAACCTTTGCATTATTGGACGTCAATTTCACATCCTCCCTGTAAAAGGCCACCACCGGTGTACCGGTCTCTGCCTGTTCAAACAGGATCTCAGCCGTCTCAAACGGCAGATTCACACATCCGTGGGAACCGCCGCCTTTATAGATATCACCGCCGAAAGAACTTCTCCAGTCAGCATCATGCAGGCCCACATTATAGGCAAAAGGCAGAAAATACGTAACCTCTGACTCGTAATCCTCACCGGACAGTACCGCCGGACTCTTTCTGGTAATGATTTTAAACACACCATCCGGAGACCCATTGCCGTTATTGAGATTGCCGGATACAATATCCGACTCGACCACAAGCTGCCCGTCTTTATAAAACCACAAATGTTGCTTCGTATAATCAATTTCAATATACGTCGAACCGATATCATCCGTGCCCGTCACAAAGGCCCGCTGTTCATAGCAGGGCTCCCTCTTCACAGGCTCGCCGTTCCTGATATCTTCCACAATCTGCGCGGCCTCAGCCGGCTTGTCTACGATCCAGCCATAATCACCGCCGCCAATCTCAATGGTATCACCAAGAGATGTTTTGAATTTTCTCACATCGGCATATGTATTGTATTTGGATGCCAGCTGCTGCGCATAAGAAGCCGCCATATTCTCATCGACTGTAACCGACAGATCATCCTCGATCGTAATCCAGGAAAGAATCGTCTCCCCATCCAATACCTGATCATAACCTTCAATCTCATATGTGATAGACATATTCCGATATTTTTCAGCAACCTCCAGCTTTTCTGACAATTTTGGATCATCAGCCGTCACTGAAGGCCGGACATAATCATCATCATCCAGAATCAATACATCTTCCCTGGCTTCAACGGCTGCTTTTACATCCAGAAGGATCTGCTCCTTCAATGGCTGATTACCCTTCTTCTCAGGAATAATCTCGTAGCCATTCTCCGTATATTCAAGATACGCATCCTCAGGAGCCACTATATTCTCTTCCTTGAAGCAGTCCATTCTTTCAACCAGTGTCACCAGTTTACTCTCATCGAAAAGCATCTTCACCTCTACATTATAATCATGCTCTCCCCCGATAGATACCGGCCAGAGCATGGCTTTCTGCTCCTCCAGGATCCTGGCAATACTGCCGTCAGATTCATAATGATAATCTATTTCTTCACCACTGATATAAGTCACCCGGTCCTCTCTGTCATGCACAGCCAGCAGATAATCCTCCGCTTCCTCACGAATCTTCTCCTCCGCTGTCCCGGCATCCGCCAGTGAAAAATTCATCTCATTAATCTTTGTCCCCGGGTAAAAATGGGACTGAAAATAAAAACCAATCCCTATATAAACGGCCGCTATCAGAACAAGCACCGAAACAATCCCGATCAACAGCCCCGTCCGTGCAGTTTTTTTCTTCTTTGCCATATACATCTACCTCCAATGGCTCTTCCTCATATTACCACTTAATCATATCATACTTTCATAAAAAAATTCTGACTTTTTTGTGAAAATAAATAAGAAAAGACTGCAGATCATGCAGCCTTATCAAAGTAGATCCTTATTTCTGTTCCCTTGCCCACCTCACTGGTCAGTTCCATCCTGGCACCGTTTCTTGCCACGATATGCTTAACAATTGCAAGCCCCAGTCCTGTCCCGCCGGTGGATTTGGAACGGCTTTTATCAACACGGTAGAATCGTTCAAAAATCCTGTCCTGATGCTCTTTTGAGATACCGATGCCCGTATCTCTCACAGCAAGGATCACCTGATTATCCGACGGCAGAACCGTCACCGTCACACTGCCGCCCTTATTGTTATAGCGTATGGCATTATCGCATAAATTAAAAATAACCTCATCAGCCATGCCTTTTTCCGCTCTGATTCTGCAGTGAGTTCCCTCCAGTCTCAAAGTAACATCATGTTTTTTAGCGCTGATCTGAAGTGTATCTATACATGCGTCCGCCACCTGATACAGATCGATGGTTTCCATCGCTTTATCCGGCGTGGTCGCATCCAGCTCTGACAGACGGATCGTATCATTGATCAGCGTCAGCAGACGGTCGGCACTCTTATGTATCTCGGCACCAAAACGGGCCACATCCTTTTCTGAAACCATACCATTTTCAATCAGCTCTGAATACCCCGAGATAGCTGCCAGCGGCGTCTTCAGTTCATGAGAAACATTGGCAGTAAAGTCCTGTCGCATACTGGCATTTTTCAAAATATCCTCATGCTGCCTCCGGATCGTATCAATAAAAGGTTCCATTTCTTCATAAACAGCAATCTCACTGACATAATCCATATTCTTCGCCATCTGTTCAATAGGACGCAGCAGACTGTCCGTCAGAAGGCGCCCCAGCACCATACAGATGATGAAAAGAAGAAGAGACATCGCCATCACCATCGGAACAATTCCCCGGACAATACTGAAGATACTGCCTGTTTCTGTTGCCACACGCAACACATTGCCATCCTTCATCAAAACTGCAAAGTAATAGGTTGCCTTTGCCACAGTCCTGGACTGCCGGACCGCCTGTCCTTCGCCCTTCTCAAAGGCCTCCTTCACTTCCTCACGGGTACCGTGGTTCTCCATACCGCCAATATCCGCATTGGTATCCAACAGAACTTTTCCTTCGGGGGAGATAATCGTCACGCGGAGATTATCCAGTTCATGAATCTCATCAATCAGTTTCGCCTCATTATACGCATCCACACTGGTCAGCACATAAGCATAGGTTCTGACATCATTGAATACCTGAGCCTTGAATCTGCGGTAAAAAAGACCTGTAACAATAGCCGACGTTGCAATAATCGCCAACGCAGCAATTATACAGAACTGCATATATATTTTATGCTTCATCTTTTTCCCGCGCATCTTCATCTCCTCCTGTCTTCTTAATCTTCTCTGTCTGACATGATATAGCCCACATTTCTTACTGTCTTAATCATGCTCCCCGCATTGCCCAGCTTTTTCCTGAGGGTTTTGATATGCATGTCCAGTGTACGGGACTCGCCCTCAAAATCGATACCCCAGATACGTTCCATAATCGTATCGCGGGCCGTCACAATGCCGGCATTGTTCATTAAAAGCTTCAATAATTCATATTCCTTATATGTAAGCTCGCAGACATTATCATGCACATAGACCGCATGTTTTTCATCATCCATAAATACGCTGCCCAGAGTCAGGAACTTCTCCTCCTCCGCATAAGCACTCCTTCGAAGCAGCGCTTTGACTCTGGAAATGAGCTCCATAATGCCGAAAGGCTTTGTAATATAATCGTCTGCTCCCACATCCAGCCCCTTGACCTTGTCGATCTCCGACGTTTTGGCAGTTACCAGAATGATCGGCAGTTTCTTGGTCTCCGGCATGGCGCGCAGCTTTCTCAGTACATCGAGCCCGTCCGCGTCCGGGAGCATAATATCCAGCAGTACAAGATTCGGCACCTTTTCAGCGATCTTTTTATAAAAATCCCTGGCATTGTCAAAACCTTCTGTCTGATACCCGCTGTTTTTCAGTGCATAAGATTCAATTTCCTGAATATTCAGATCATCCTCCAGAATGTAAATAATTGACATTTTAATCCTCCTTACTGCTGCGGCAGGGCATATATTTCCTTATCCTTCAGATAAGCCTCCCTGAATATTCCGTCTTTATTTTCCTTCAGTTCATCAAGATATTGATGGACATCAAATGCGTTTTCATGAATACGTAAAAGACAAACCGCAATATTCGAACAGTGATCGGCCACACGTTCATAATTAATGGTGATATCCGATAAAACAAAGCCCATCTCCATGGAACATTCCCCACTTCGCAGGCGCTCTACATGCCGGCGCTTCAGCTCATCATTCAGCTGATCGATCACTTCCTCCAGAGGTTCCACCTGCCGGGCCAGTGCCGCATCATCCTTCTCGAAGGCTTCAACAGACATCTCTATAATATCATGTACTGCTCTGGAATAAACTTCCAGCTCAGCTTCCCCTCTAACTGAGAATGTAATACCTTTTGATGCCATTTCCTGAGCGCTCTCCATAATGTTCACTGCATGATCAGAGATTCTTTCCAGATCTCCGATACAGTGCAGCAGCATGGACAGCATTTTACTGTCTTTCTCCGACAGGTTACGGCTGCTCAACTGGATCAGATAGGTGCCCATTTTATCTTCATAGTGGTCCACATCATTCTCCAGCTTCAGAACATGCTCTGCTTTTTTCTCATCATAATCCAGCAGAAGATCCATGGCTGTAAACAAAGCCTTTCTGGATAATTCTGCCATTCTGACGGCAACCTCACGACAATTCTCCATGGCAAAACCAGGTTTTTCGATAAAACGTTCATCCAACAGAAGCAGGGCATCCGCCTGTTCTTCCTCCTCTGCCGCGTACCCGGCTTCCTCTGCCGTATCCCGAACCGTTGCAATGGCCAGCTTCTCCAGAACACCATGAAACGGAAGCAGAATAAGCGTTGCCAGAATATTGAAAATACTGTGAATAACGGCAATTCCCGCAGGATTGGCTATCTCATCAACAAATCCAAAACTCAGCACAAAATTCAGTGTATAAAACAGAATCATAAAAAGTGCTGTTCCGATAATATTAAAATACAGATGGACAAAAGCAGTTCTTCGTGCATTCTTCGATGCGCCGATACTGGACAAAAGTGCTGTCACACATGTACCGATATTCTGTCCCATAATAATCGGGATGGCCGCGCCGTAGCTGACTGCTCCTGTCACACAGAGAGACTGCAGGATACCGACGGAAGCCGAAGAGCTCTGGATGACCGCCGTCAGAATCATGCCGGCCAGCATACCCAGCAGCGGATTTTTGAACATCAGCAGGATATTGGTGAATTCCGGCACATTCGCCAGAGGCTTTACCGCATCGCTCATAGTCTCCATACCGAACATCAGCACCGAAAATCCTATCAGGATCGTACCGATGTCTTTTTTCTTCTCATTTTTAGAGAACATAAGAAAAGCAACACCGATGACAGCCAGTACAGGTGAAAAGGATGACGGTTTCATTAAGCTCAGGATCAAATTGTCTCCCTGTATGCCTGTCAGGCTTAAAAGCCAGGATGTCACTGTCGTACCGATATTGGCACCCATGATCACACCCACTGCCTGAGAAAGTTTCATGATGCCGGAATTGACAAAACCTACCACCATGACTGTTGTCGCCGATGAAGACTGAATGACGGCTGTTACGCCGGCACCCAGCAGCACCGCTTTCAGAACATTACCTGTCATCTTTTCCAGAACACGTTCCATTCGGCCGCCGGAAGCTTTTGACAGACCGCTGCCCATGACTTCCATGCCATACAGGAAAAGCGCAAGACCACCTATCATTGTCAAGATATCAAATACACTCATAAATTACTCCTTTACTCTTTCTCATAACCTCCGATAATAAGGATATTTTCCTTATACGGCCTAAATTATACGATGGTCATGTAAAGGGTAAAGGCATTCCATGTAAAATCCAGGTAAAATTTTGCTTACAATGTCGTGTTTACACAACATTTCATCTTACATAAGTAAATTTTCCGTAAAATCATGATCTAAATCTTCATCCACTCCCTGCAGAGATCGCACTTCTCCTGAATATCTTTCAGCAGCTTGGATGTATGATAACCATCGGCAGCTGCGTGATTGACAAACAGTCCAAATGGCAGCAGCCAGTGTTTTTTCTCCTTATAATATTGTCCGAAAGTGATCACCGGAAAATACATCCGGCGAGGTCCCGGTGTGTCATGACCTATACCTGTAAAACGGATCCACGGCACGCAGGATACAGGGGTAAAAGCATCGGGCCTGTCAGGCTTTGCCTTCACGCCCTTTACATCCTTATACATTTCCATATCGTTAACAACAGCTTCATAAAATACGGAAAAATCCTCATTCCACTCCGTCCAGATATCGGAAAAGGTCTTATCATCTTCATGGAAAATAGTATAGGAAGGATGACAGACATCATATACTCCCAGCTCTCCCTCATCATCAACGGCCATCCGGAAATTCTCATTATTGTTGATCCCCCACATGATGGCATAGATCATGGCCGGATAAAACCGGATATTTTTCTTATGGCAGCGTTTTCTTAAATCCGTTACATCCAGCAGGACATTCACCTGATACGCAGTTTTGATATCATCTGTATAATAGCGATAATGATCCCTTCTTGGCCATTTTTCCATATCAATCTTTTCAAATGACATATCTGTCCCTCCTGTCCAGCTGCGCTTCTATAAATGATAACAAATCCTCCTGCACCTGTTCATAATCAACCTCATTCAGCAGTTCATGTCTGTCCCCCGGATAAAGCTTTATATCCACATGTTTCATACCCGCTTCCCGGTAAGTTCGGCTGATTGTCTTCACATCCTCCCCATAATGCCCCACCGGATCATCTGTGCCCGCCACAAAAAATACCGGCACATCTGCAGGAAGCCTGCGAATATTCTTTGCATCCTGTATAAATGACAAAACATCAAACAGGACCTTATAGCCATTAAGCGTAAACATAAAACCGCAATAAGGATCCGCCATATAGGCATCTACACTGGCAGTATCTCTGGACAGCCAGTCGTATTCCGTACGCACAGGTTTGATTCTTTTATTATATGTACCAAAAGCAAGATTCAGCATCATTTTACTTCGATGTCTTTCGCCTTTCACAAGGCTGAGACTGTCAGCTGCCGCCCGGGCCGCTTTCAGTACAGCCGGAGGCTGAGACCCTGTACCCATCAGAATCATACCATCCAGCTGTCTGCCATAGGTCATAAGGTACCGCCTGGCCATAAAGGATCCCATACTATGCCCCAGCAGAAAGAACGGAAGATCCGGATACCTGGCTCGAATGGTCTTTGTCACCTTGTAAAGATCGTCCACAACCGTTTTCGACAGATCCTTTACCGGAAAATAACCCAGCTCATCCCTGTCCTTCGCCGTCTCACCATGTCCGAGATGATCATTGCCGATAACCAGGATGCCACGCTGTGCCAGAAAAGTAGCCAGCCGGTCATAACGATCCACATATTCAGACATACCGTGGGATATCTGTACAATGGCCCTCAAACCATCCATGGGATTCCAGACAATGACATGCAGCTTATTCTCTCCGTTTGTTGAATGAATGTAAAACTCCGACTTTTCTATCATTATTTCCGCCCCCAGCCTTTTTCTTCTTATGAATATTTATATAATTACTACTTATATTTTAACAGAGGGCTATGCTGTTTACCATATTTTATAGAAAATAAAATCCATGATTCCCGGGCAAAAATCTATTCCATATTTCTTTTTTATGATAAGATGGCATTAAAAGGACATACTAGAATGTAACTACTATTTTTTACAGGGAGACTATGATATGAGAAAACATATTTTTGGTATTCTGCAGCGTGTCGGACGTTCTTTCATGCTGCCTATCGCATTACTTCCGGTAGCCGGTCTTTTTCTGGGTATCGGCAGTTCCTTTACGAACACAACTATGCTGTCGGCCTATCATCTAACGGACCTGATCGGCCCCGGTACAGTCATTTATTCCTTTTTATCACTATTAAACAGTGCAGGTTCTGTGATTTTTAATAATCTGCCTATCCTCTTTGCTCTGGGTGTCGCCATCGGCATGGCCAAAACAGAAAAAGCTGTCGCAGC
>JAEDGN010000128.1 GCA_016297495.1 Coprococcus sp. | reverse complement strand
CCCCATACTCCCTGTACAGTGAATCTCTGGCTTCCTTTACAACAGGTGACCTGTACGATCACCATGACGCCGACGGATTCATCACATTATTCGGACTTCCATTGAAGGTACGTGCCATGAAAATGGCAGAAGTTGCTGCAAAGAATAATAATAAATAATACCAAAGATAACAGCACGAAGTTCAGATTTATACACTGCAATTTCGTGCTGTTTTATGTTATACTACCGATAGTAACATACCTATATCCGGAGGTGTTTTAAATGAATTTTCGGTTCCCTATCCGTTCAATAGAAGTGATCGGACACCTGCTGAATCAGCAGACAGATAAGATCAATAAAATAACCTATACACCGCAAAAGCCTCTTTTTGATGTACAGCCGGTGAATATGCCTCTTCCCCGGCAGACACCGGAACAAACCGGAATCTCTTCATCCTATATGGAAGAATTTTTCCGTGCGCTCTGCCATGAAAACGACAGCGGCCTTCATGGGGTCCTGGTACTGCGCCAGGGATCCGTCATTGCCGAAGCATCTTACGCGCCATACTGCAATGATATTCCTCACATCACCCACTCTCTCAGCAAAAGCATCACCGCTCTTGCAGTGGGGCTGGCCATCGATGAAGGCCGTCTTTCACTGGATGATAAAATCATTGATATATTTTCAGATGAATACAATTTTCTCAACCTGAATATTCTGCGAATGAAAGATCTGACTGTTGAGCATCTGCTGACCATGAGCAGTGGTGTTCAGTTTAATGAGATGGGTGCTGTCACTGTAGATGACTGGATCAAAGGGTACCTGGATGCCGCCCTGGCTTTTGAACCCGGCAGCCGATTTCAGTATAACAGCATGAATACCTTTATGCTCTCTGCTGCCATTGAAAAACGCTGCGGATGTCCTGTGAGCGTTTACCTGAAAGACCGCCTTTTTGAACCTTTGGGCATCAGATTTCCTTACTGGGAGAAAAGCCCTTTCGAAATCGAGAAGGGTGGATGGGGACTGTCCCTCTGCATTGAAGACATGGCCAAAATCGGTCAGCTTCTGCTCCAAAAGGGCCGCTGGCAGGACCGCCAGCTCATACCAGCCGAATGGATAGAACTTGCCACCTCTCAGCATATCGAAACACCAGATGAGATGAGTCGATATGGCTACGGCTATCATTTCTGGATCTGTCCGGGACCTGACGCCTTCTGCTGCAACGGCATGCTTGGTCAGAATATTATCGTCCTGCCGGCTACAGAGATGGTAATTGTTACTACAGGCGGATGCAGTCAGCTATTCCCAGAAGGCACGCTGGTAAATACTGTTTTGCGTTACTTCGGAGGTGAAACGGATACATCAGAAAACATGCATGCTCTTCCTGCCGACCCTTCTGCCCACAACCACCTGATCCGCTATCTTAACACGCTTCAATCGAATGATTTTCTCGGAGTACCAGGTGGTCTTCCGTTTTCTGACCAAAGGCTTTACCGTGGAGGCTGGACGGGACATACCCCTTCTGTATCCGGAATTCCTCCCCAGGCACTGCAGATTATCAGACACAGCTGGCAGTTTGAAACAAATATTGCAGGTATTATGCCGCTCTGTATCCAGTGTATGCACAATAACTACACACAGGGCATCAGTAATATCCGTTTCGATATCCGTGATGGCCGTCTTTTGTCCATTATACAGGAAGGTGACAATCTGACAGAGATGCTCATTGGCTTTGGCACACCCGCTGAAAACATCTTCTCTCAGAACGGGGAAGATTACCGGACAGCAGTCCTTGGCAGATTCACCCATGATGAAGACAACCACCTCGTTCTTAAGCTGGAAATTGCTTTTACAGAAACCTCCAGCTGCCGGATCATTAAATGCTTCTTCGACGGAGACAGGATCCGGATCATTCTGGATGAGCTGCCACATATGCAGGATATTGTCAATGAACTGGAAAAAATACTTGGTCCTAACACGGGCATGGAATTTCTCTCAGACTCTATGAAAGGCATCTCCGACCTGGAATACACCCAATACCGCATGAAAAAAATATTCAGGCCTGTCCTGACCTCTGGGTAACAATAAAGATACACAGTCAATTCAGACAGAATCTGCAATTGCTGTGTATCTCTTTTGTTGTTTATTTTTCTTTATCCAGAGTTTCATTCATGCTGCCGGTACGGTAGCCCTCCAGATCCAGTGTAACATAAGAAAATCCATATTCCCTAAATTTTAATGTGATCTCCTCTCTCACCGGTGATTTTACAATTCGTACCAGTTCTTCAGGAAGAACTTCAATTCTTGCTATATTACCGTGTATTCTCACACGAACCTGATGAAATCCCAAATCCAGAAGAAGCTGTTCCGCTTTGTCCACCATACCGAGCTTCTTCTCATTAATCGTCTCTCCATAAACAAATCTTGAAGAAAGACAGGCAAAGGACTGTTTGTTCCATGTTGAAAGTCCAAGCATTTTGGATAATTCACGAATTTCCGACTTTGAAAGCTCCACATCTCTGAGCGGGCTTGTGACGCTCAGCTCTTTGACTGCGATCAGGCCAGGACGGTAATCTCCATTATCATCCATATTGGAACCTTCTGCTACAGCTGCCAGATCATACTCCCTGGCAATGGCCCATATCTTTTCAAACAATTCATGCTTGCAAAGATAACAGCGGTTCCTTGGATTCTGACGGAAACCGTCAATATCCAGCTCTTCCGATTCACATACAATATGGTGGATTCCATTATCCTGACAGAACTTTTTAGCTTCCTCCAGTTCCCGTTTCGGGAAAGAACAGGAGCTTGCCGTTACAGCTATAGCCTTGTCTCCCAGAACGTCATGGGCTACTTTAAGTAAAAATGTAGAATCAACACCACTGGAGAAAGCAACGGCTACACTTCCCAGATTACGCAGATTTTCCTGAAGTTTTTCATATTTTTCGTCGATTGTCATGATTCTCTCCTCTTGCTTTTATACTATCTCTTCCATTGCATGCTGTATCTGTGCTTCGCAGGAACGCATAGCATTGATGGTCTTCTCAATCAGTTCATTCAGCTCCCAGCCCAGCATATCAGCCCCCCTCTGGATCACTTCTCTTGAGCATCCGGCCGCAAAATTGGCACTCTTATATTTCTTTTTAACGGATTTTACTTCCATATCCTGAACACTCTTTGATGGACGCATGAGAGCGGCCGCACCAATCAGTCCCGTCAATTCATCTACTGCATAGAGAACTTTCTCCATCTCATGTTCCGGCTTTACATCCACAGTCAGGGCGTAGCCATGGCTGCAGACAGCGTGAATCATATCTTCTCCGACGCCTGCTTCCCGCAGAAGCTCCGGTGCTTTCAAACAGTGAGCTTCGGGATACTGTTCAAAATCAATGTCATGAAGAAGTCCGACAATACCCCAGTACTCGGCATCCTCCCCATAACCCAGGTCAGCGGCATACCACTTCATGACGCCCTCCACCGTCAATGCATGTTGGATGTGAAAACGATCCTGATTGTACTTTCTCAATAAAGCAAAAGCATTCTCACGCGATATATATTGGCTCATATTAAATTCCTCTTTCCGTACAATTCATTGAAGAT
>JAEDGN010000043.1 GCA_016297495.1 Coprococcus sp. | reverse complement strand
CACCGGAGACAAAACCAATCGAAACGGATCCACCGGAGACGAAACCGGCCGAGACGGTTCCACCGGAAACAGATTCGCCGGAGACAGATCCACCGGAAACAGATCCGCCGGAAACGAATTCATCTGAGACCGGTTCGTCGGAGAATGGCTGGTCAGAAATCTGGCCATAATCTAAATTTATGATATCATATTGGAATTTGGAGGAAAAGAGTGGAGACTCAGCAGATTCATAAGAGAAGGGCGCGTTATAAAGGAACGCACCCGAGACATTATAATGAAAAATATAAAGAACTTAATCCGGAAAAATATGAAGATACAATTGAAAAGGTGATTCAGAAGGGTGGGACCCCTGCCGGAATGCATATTTCTATCATGGTGCAGGAGATCCTGGATTTTCTGCAGATTCAGCCGGGACAGAATGGGCTGGACGCAACATTGGGCTATGGCGGTCATACTCGTGCCATGCTTCAGTGTCTGAAAGGTCAGGGACACCTGACCGCCCTTGATGTAGATCCTCTGGAAATGGCCAAGACACAGGAACGGCTTCGGAATGCAGGATTTGGCCCGGATATTCTGACGATACGTCAGATTAATTTTGCAGATGCCGATAAGGTGGCGGATGAAGCCGGGAAGTTTGATTTCGTGCTGGCTGATCTTGGTGTGTCGTCTATGCAGATTGACAATCCTGAAAGGGGATTTTCTTATAAATATGACGGACCGCTGGATCTTCGTTTGAATCCTCAGAAGGGAGAACCAGCGTCAGAACGGTTAAAGCATGTGACGCAGGATGAACTGGAAGGAATGCTGGTGGAAAATGCAGATGAACCCTATGCAGAAGAAATAGCCCGACAGATAATCCGGGAGATAAAAAAAGGCAATTCCATTGATACGACGGGAAAACTTCGGGAACTGGTAGAAAAGGCGCTGGTGAGTATTCCGGCTGCCCAGCGGAAGGAAGCGGTGAAGAAATCCTGTGCCAGAACCTTTCAGGCGCTGCGTATTGATGTCAATAGTGAATTCGAGGTATTGGAGTCATTTCTTCAGAAAATGCCGGATATCCTGAATCCGGGGGGCAGGGTTGCTGTCCTGACTTTTCATTCCGGGGAGGATCGTCTGGTGAAAAAATATTTTAAAGAATATTATAAAGAAGGCATATACAGTGATATAGCCAGAAATGTGGTTCGCCCATCAGCGGAGGAGTGCAGACGCAACAGCCGCGCACATTCCACCAAGATGCGATGGGCCGTCAGGGCTTAGAAGAAAGCCCGGGGATGGAGGATTTCTATAATGAAAACATATACAATGGAAAATGACAGACTGTTAGTGACAATTGCAGATTTTGGAGCGGAACTGATCAGTATTTTTGATATCTGAAAAGTCAGGCATCAACAAGCTAGAAAGTGGTCAGATCTTTGAAAAATCATATATGATTACAATTTGGTAGATAGTGAAAAAAGCCCGATTGAGCAGTTCAATCGGGCTTTTTGCGCAAGCGGAGACGATGGGATTCGAACCCATGTGCCGGTTGCCCGACAACTTGATTTCGAGTCAAGCTCGTTATGGCCACTTCGATACGTCTCCAGTGTTATTTATCATACTATACTTTTTATAAGATTTCAAATACTTTTTACAGAATTTTAGTAGGAGTTTTTATAAAAATATATTAAAATAGAATGGATGTATAAATTTACTAAAAAGGATTTGATATAGATGAGTAAAATTGTGACAGGCATTCTGGCCCATGTAGACGCAGGGAAGACGACTTTATCAGAGAGTATTCTCTATTTAAGCGGAAGTATTCGCAGACTGGGATGCGTGGATAATAAGGATGCTTTTCTTGATACATATGCCCTGGAAAAAGAACGCGGTATCACGATTTTCTCCAAGCAGGCAGAAATTCAGCTGGGAGAACAGGCATTTACGCTGCTTGATACACCGGGACATGTGGACTTTTCAGCAGAAATGGAGAGAACACTGCAGGTGCTTGACTATGGGATTCTGGTCATCAGTGGAGCTGACGGAGTACAGGGGCATACGCAGACCCTGTGGAGGCTGCTTAGACGCTATCGGATACCGGTTTTTATTTTCGTGAATAAAATGGATCAGAACGGTACGGATCGTCAGGCTTTAATGAAGGATATTCACCAGCGGTTGGGGGATAACTGTATTGATTTTGGAGAAGCGGAAGATATTCTGTCTGAAAATCTGGCCATGTGTGATGAACAGTTGCTGGAAAGTTATCTGGAAAACGGGAGGATCGAACAAAAGGATATTATTGATATGATTGCAGAGAGGAAGGTTTTTCCGTGTTATTTTGGTTCGGCATTGAAGTTGACAGGTGTTCAGGAATTCCTGGAAGGATTTTTGTCCTATACACGTGCTCGTGAATATGGCAATGATTTCGGAGCCAGGGTATTTAAAATTGCAAGGGATGCACAGGGAAGCCGCCTCACTTATATGAAGATTACAGGCGGATGCCTGAGGGTGCGTTCTCTGCTGTGTGGTCAGCTGCGGGGGCAGGAGCCGGACGATACCAATGGACAGACAAAACGGATATGGGAGGAAAAGGTTAATCAGATACGGATTTATAATGGTGTTAAATATGAGACAGTGGAGGAAGCGGCTGCCGGAACGGTTTGTGCTGTTACGGGGTTGAATGATACAAGGGCCGGTGATGGACTGGGAATTGAGGAAGAACAGACACTGCCCCTGCTGGAACCGGTGCTGACTTATCGTATTGTACTGCCGGAAGGTACAGATGTTCATAAAACTTTATTGCAATTGCGGCAGCTGGAGGAGGAAGAACCGGAATTGCATATTGTATGGGAGGAACTGTCCGGAGAAATACTGGTTCAACTCATGGGAGAGATACAGACGGAGATCCTGCAGCAGCTGATTCAGGAACGATTCCATCTGGACGTGCGTTTTGGCAGCGGACATATTGTTTATAAAGAAACGATTGCAGAACCGGTGGAAGGTGTGGGACATTTTGAACCTCTGAGGCATTATGCAGAAGTTCATTTGCTGCTGGAACCTGATGAGCCGGGCAGTGGGCTGACATTTGCCAGTACGTGCAGTGAAAATCAGCTGGATCGCAACTGGCAGAGACTGATTCTCACCCACTTGGAAGAAAAGATGCACAAAGGAGTTCTTACAGGTTCGCCTATTACGGATATGCGCATAACACTGATTGCGGGACGGGCCCATCTGAAGCATACAGAGGGTGGTGATTTCCGTCAGGCTACTTATCGGGCAGTTCGTCAGGGACTGAAAAAGGCGAAAAATGTACTGCTGGAGCCATGGTACCGGTTCAGACTGGAACTTCCGCAGAAGCTGGTGGGCCATGCCATGACAGATATTGAAAAAATGAGCGGTACGTTTGAACTGGCAGAGGGAACCGGTGAGGAGGCTGTGCTGACAGGAATGGCGCCGGTGGCCACAATGCGTGAATATCAGAAGGAGGTAGCTGCCTATTCTGGAGGCGGCGGACGGCTGTTTTGCAGTATGGCGGGTTATTTTCCCTGCCATAATACGGACGAAGTAATGGCGGCATCGGATTATGATTCAGAGAGAGACCTGGAGAACCCGACGGGATCCGTATTTTGTGCTCATGGAGCCGGATTTATGGTGCCGTGGTATGAGGTGGAGAGATATATGCATCTTGAGGGTGCCGGTCTGGATGATGGAATGACCGGGGAACCGGAGGAAACAACGAATTTCTCCCGATCTTCAGGCCTTACTCTGGCGGATGACAAAGAACTGGAAGCCATATTTGTACGGACTTATGGTGAGATCAAGCGAAAAAATCCGGGGCCGGAGAGGGTCATCCGAGCGTCGTCGGATAAGGCGCCGGTTTATCCGCAGCGGAAGAAGGCGGCAGAACAGCAGATTCATTATTTACTGGTAGACGGATATAATATTATTTTTGCATGGGAGGATCTGCGTCAATTATCGGAGCATAGTATGGATGCGGCACGAAGCAAACTGATGGATATTCTTTCAAATTATCAGGGATACACACAGACGAGGGTGATTCTTGTATTTGATGCTTATAAAGTAGAAGGATTTCCGGGCGAAGTGACGAGGTGGCATAATATAGATGTGGTCTTTACAAAAGAAGCAGAAACAGCAGATCAGTATATCGAAAAAACGGCTCACGACATTGGACGCAGGTACAGAGTAACGGTGGCTACATCAGATGGCCTGGAGCAGGTCATTATTCGCAGTCAGGGATGCCTGCTTATGTCAGCCAGAGAACTATGGGATGAAATTGAACGGGTAAATGTGGAGATACGTCAGGAGCATCTGAACAGGAACAGGGAAAGGGGCAACTACCTTTTGAATTATCTTCCGGAGGAAGAAGCTGAACGGATGGAAGCCATCCGCCAGGGACTGATTCCGGCAGAAAACGTGTAAACCATGAAAAACGTAGAAAGCCTTTCTTTACAATATCCTTTTGTCGCGGTATAATCGAGGTGCTGCAGTGTAAAGCGGCATATTTTATATGTAATCATTATTTTGAAAACAGACAGGAAATGAGGTATAGATAATGAAGATTGTTGTATTAGCGGGTGGCATCAGTACGGAGCGAGATGTCTCTCTTGTTTCAGGTATGGGTATTTACAGGGCATTAAAGAGTAAGAATCATCAGGTTATGCTGTTGGATGTATTTCTTGGCTATGATGGAGAGGATTGGCGTGATGTTTTCGAAAAAGATGTGGATTGGGCAGGTTCCATTGATGCCATAAAGGAACAGAATCCTGATATTGAAGAGGTTAAGGCGCTGCGTCCGGATTGGAAGAAAAATTTTTTTGGCCCCCATGTTATTGAAATCTGTCAGAATGCGGACATTGTATTTATGGCATTGCATGGTGAGAATGGTGAGAATGGAAAGATACAGGCATGTTTTGATCTGAATGGCATCAGATACACAGGTACTGATTATGTCAGTTCTGCTATCTGCATGAATAAGGCGATTGCAAAGGATCTCTTCGTGTCCGCAGGTGTTCCGACACCGGCAGGTATTCGTCTGAAAAAAGGTGGAGATACCGTCCATCAGGTGCCGTATCCATGTGTTGTCAAAGCCTGTTGTGGTGGTTCCAGTGTAGGTGTATATATGGTACACAATGATGACGAGTATACTCAGGCTTTGGAAGAAGCATTTCAATATGATGATGAGGTTGTAGTAGAACAGTATATTAAAGGGAGAGAATTTTCTGTTGGTGTAGTGGACGGGAAGGCTTATCCGGTGATAGAGATTGCACCGCTTCAGGGATTCTATGATTATAAGAATAAGTATCAGGCAGGATCAACGATTGAGACTTGTCCGGCACAATTAAGTGAGGAAAAGACAAAAGCCATGCAGGAGGCTGCGGAACTGGCTTTTAAAGTGCTGCGGCTTAAACACTATGCACGTATGGATTTCATGATGGATGAAGAAGAGAATTTCTACTGTCTTGAAGCGAATACCCTGCCGGGAATGACCCCGATGTCTCTGCTTCCTCAGGAGGCGAAGGTTCTGGGAATGGATTATGCAGATTTATGCCAGTTACTGATTGATCTGTCTATGCGTGATTAAATTGCTGTAAGTGAAGGAGGAACGATCTTGTAATGAGGAATATGACCTTAGAAAATATAGCGAAAGCATGTGAGGGGCAGCTCTTTTATATGAAGGAATGCCTTGAGGATAAGACAGCAGAGGGTGTAGTGATTGATTCGAGGCAGATCAAACCGGGTTTTATATTTGTTGCCACAAAGGGAGAAAGGGTGGATGGACACCGCTTTATACCGGATGTGTTTGCCAAAGGAGCGTTGGCAGTTATCTGCGAATCTCTGCCGGAAAATAATATGGGACCCTGTATTCTTGTAAAAGACAGTTTTATGGCTTTGAAACAGGCAGCTGCTTTTTATCGTCAGCAGTTGGGTATTAAGGTTGTGGGTATCACCGGAAGTGTGGGCAAGACCAGTACAAAGGAGTTTATTGCAGCTGTTCTGGCTGAGCGTTATAGCGTTCATAAAACAGCAGGCAATTATAATAATGAAGTGGGACTGCCGCTGACTATTTTTGGTATTCAGGACAGTGACGAGATTGCTGTTCTTGAGATGGGTATCAATACCTTTGGAGAGATGCACCGCCTCAGTGAAGTTGCCAGACCGGATGTTTGTGTCATGACGAATATAGGACAGTGCCATCTGGAAAACTTAATAGACAGAGATGGCATATTGAGGGCAAAATCAGAGATTTTTGATTTTATGAATCCACTGGGAACCGTTGTTGTTAATGGGGACGATGATAAGCTGTCCACCATTCATGAGGTTTATGGGAAGGCTCCTGTAACATTTGGCATGAACCCATCCAATCAGATATGGGCGGATGGCATTGAAAATCTGGGACTGTTTGGCAGCAGGGCTGTGCTGCATATGGAACAGGAGACATTGATTGCTGACATTCCGCTTCCGGGAGGACATATGATCTACAATGCCATGGCAGCGGCTGCTGTGGGCAGGCAGTTTGGTTTGAGTGTCGGGGAGATAGCAGCTGGGATCGGACATGTGGAGGCTGTTGCGGGAAGAAGTCATCTGATTAAAACTGCTGATAAAGTCATTATTGATGACTGCTATAATGCCAATCCGGTATCCATGAAGGCGGCCATTGATTTGCTGGCCATGGCAGAAACAAGAAAGGTTGCTGTCCTTGGTGATATGTTTGAACTGGGAGAAGGAGAACTGGATATGCATGCCGGTGTGGGACTTTATGGAGCGGAGGCAGGCATTGACTGTATGATTTGTGTGGGAAGCCTTTCAAAGGCCATGTATGATGCAGCTGTACAAGCCGGAGGTAATGCCTGCTATTTTGAAACAAAGGATGCATTAATAGAGAGAATGTCTTCTCTTATTCTGCCGGGCGATACCGTTCTTATAAAAGCATCTCACAGCATGGAATTTGAAGAGATTGTTGCTTTGCTGCAGCAGTAAGATTTTTTGAAGGGATGGATAGAAAATGAAAAAGATAAAATGGGCTGCCGGTCTTTTGATTGCCGTTATGCTTTTATGCACGGCCTGCGGACAGGGAAGCGTTAAGGAGAATGTAATTTCAATTAAAGAACTGAAGATCGCTTTTGCACCGTATGATGCTTCTGAGACAATTCTGGCGGCAACGGAACCGTTGGAAGAGATGCTCAGGAACGAACTGGCACAGAGAGGCTATGAGGTGGAGAAAGTCAACATGACTGTTGGTGCTTCTTATGAAGCTGTCGGAGAAGCATTAAGTGCCGGTACAGCGGATGTTGGATTTATATCCGGCGGTACATATGTATTATATGATAATGAATGTGATGTGCTGCTGACAGCTCTTCGTTCAGCCTACAGTAAGGATTCCGATAATCCTGCAGACTGGAATGACGGCAGCGAGGGAACTTATTCAGGTGAAATGTCAAAATATTATCGATCTATTATTCTGGCAGGGCCGAGTGATAAGGGCAGGGCTCTGGCTGATAAAGTTAATAATGGCGGGGAACTGACATGGGAAGATCTGGATGATGCGACCTGGGCTGTTATGAGCGCCTCATCGGCATCGGGCTATATTTATCCAAGTCTCTGGCTGCTGGACAGATATGGCAGAGGTATTAATGAGCTTTCGCATGTGATTGAGTCTGATTCCTACGCTACCAGTATGGCAAGGCTTGCATCGGGTCAGGCGGATATTCTGGTAAGCTTTGGACATGTACAGAATAAGTTTGCTGATCAGTGGCAGACAGATTTTGGCGGAGAGAATTCTGTATGGGAAGATACGAATGTTATTGGTGTAACGGAAGGCATTTATAATGACACGGTTAGTGTCAGTAAAGCATCCGAAATAATGACGGATGGTTTCAGAGAAGCGCTGGCGGATTCTCTTATTGCCATTGGTGAGACGGAGGAAGGTCTGGAGGTTATTTCCACATTTTCCCATAAAGGTTATGTCAGGGCAAATTCAGAGGACTATGATGGAGAGCGTGATGCGCAGGCTTTGCTGAAGGAATTACAGTAGTGGTGTCAAATGGTTGTACTTGAGAATGTAACAAAACAATATGACAGCAATGGAACCGGAGTACATTCGGTTTCATTGCATATAGAGAAGGGAAGCTTTGTTTCTGTCATAGGTCCAAGTGGGGCAGGAAAATCTACATTGCTGCGCTGCATCAATGGAATGCTGCAGGTGACAGAAGGTAATATTCTGGTGGACGGCAGCTGCATGACAACAGCAAAAGGACGGCAGAAGAGGGAAATACAGAGAAAAATCGGTATGATATTTCAGAATTTTTGTCTGGTTAATGAGACAACGGCGTTGGAAAATGTATTGAATGCCCGACTTTATGAATATTCCTTCTGGCGGATGATGACAGGATGCTTTCCGGATGAGGCATGCCGGGAGGCCATGGAGTGTCTGGACAAGGTGGGGCTTTCAGATAAAGCCGGTCAGAGAGCTGCTCTGTTGTCCGGCGGTGAACAGCAGAGAACGGCCATTGCCAGGGCATTGATGCAGCATTGCTCACTTTTGCTGGCGGATGAGCCGGTAGCTTCTCTTGATCCGGTCAATGCGGATGCTATATTGGCACTTCTTAAAAAGATGCAGCAGGAACAGGGGATGACAATTATCATGAACAGTCATAATGTGACACAGGCTGCACATGTTTCTGACAGAGTGATCGGACTGCGGGAAGGGAAGGTCCTGTTTGATGGCAGCCCGAAGGAACTGGATGGAGAATCTCTTGATGCGATTTATGGGAAGGAGCCGGTGATATGAGAACTGTGAATGTAATCAGGCGCTGTCTGATTCCGACCGCAGTTTTGCTGTCTCTGTGGTTCTGCGGTTTTAGCCTGACTGTTCTGTTAAAAAGGGGCGGGCAGGCTTTTGTCATACTTGGACAGATGATACCGCCGGATATATCCTATATTCCAAAGATTCTGCGTCCTTTGGCGGCTACTGTGAAAATGTCTATAGGGGGAAGCGCTGCAGGCGCTTTACTGGCATTACCTGTTGGAGCACTGGCATGCCCTCTGGTAACCGGTAACAGGGGACTGGCGATTATTCTGCGATGTCTGGTAAATGTAATCAGGGCGGTGCCTGTCCTGGTAGCAGCGCTGGCTGCATCTTTTATTCTTGGAACGGGGGCCTTGGCCGGAACTGCAGCTATTGCTTTTTTTACTTTTGGTATTGTGGCCCGTATGACCTGGGAGAAACTGGATCATATGGATTATATGGCTTCAGAAGCACTTCTGGCTGCAGGAAACGGAAGAATGGCGGTTTTCTGGCATTCTGTGTGGCCGAAGCTGCTGCCTGTCTATCTTTCAGACAGTTTGTATGCTCTGGAGATCAATATTCGCCATGCTGCTATTCTGGGGTATGTGGGAGCCGGGGGCGTAGGGCTTTTATTGAATGAAAAGATTGCCTGGAGGGAATATGCAAAGATGGGCATGATCCTGCTGCTGCTGTTTGTTGTTGTGCTTGTTGTTGAGCAGACAGGTGAGTATCTTCGTTTAAAGCTGAAACATCCCGAGAGTGTGAAAGCGTCATTCAGATACATCATGATAATCATAGGTCTGGTCGTCATAGGATGGAGTTTTTCAGGTATGGAATGGCAGGGAATCCCTGAAAAAGGCGCAAAAATACTGGCAGGGATTGTTGGGGGCATTCTGCATCCGGACTGGTCATTGATATTGAATATGACGGGCAGCGGAGTGCCATGGCTGCTTTTGGAGACGCTCTGTATTGCCATTGGCGGTACTGCCATCGGTGCAATGCTGGCTTTTCCTGCTGCTTTGATAGGCAGCTGCGCCATATCTCCCCGGGTTCCGGCCTTTTGTATGAGGTTCGTGGCTGCGGCGGTTCGTACGCTTCCTGCAATTATTGCCGGTCTGATCTTTATTCGTGTAACAGGACCGGGAGCCTTTGCGGGTGTAATGACGATGGCTTTACTGAGTTTTGGTATGTGCTGCCGTATGTTTATTCATACACTGGACCAGATTGACCGGGAATTGCTGGCAGCTTTCAAAGCTATGGGCTGCGGATGGACTGCACGCATGCGGCATGTAGTCTGGCCGGAATGCAGAAAAGCGTTGACAGCAGATGTCTGGTACCGGCTGGATGTCAACCTGAGAGATGCGTCAGTGCTTGGTTTTGTTGGTGCCGGTGGTATTGGTGCTCCGCTGCTTTTTTCGATGAACGGTTATGTATGGAATATGGCTGGGGCTTATCTGTTGGGGCTGTTGATACTTGTGTTGGCCGCGGATGTTTTTTCGGCAAAAGTATCAAAAAGGTAAATTGGTCTGACCAATTTGTACAAAAAAAGTGAAAATTTTTGTTAATTTTTTAATTATCGTCTAAGCCATTGCAATCTGAAGAAAAAGTGATAAATTATATATGTGAGAATGTCAGAAGACATATTGTTAAGGAGGAACATATATGAGCAAAAATATGCAGGGTTTCCGTATGATGATTAATAAATTAAAACAGGACCCGAAGAAGATAGTATTTACAGAAGGTACAGACGAGCGTATTCTTGAAGCTGCTTCACGTCTGCTGGCTTCCAATTTCCTGACACCTATTCTTGTTGGTAATCCGGAAGAGGTACAGGAAGCTGCAGAGGAATATGGTTATAATATTAGAGGCGCAGTTATTGTTGATCCTGATCATTTCGATAGAATGGATGAAATGGTTGAGATGTTCTGTGAGCTGCGTAAGGGCAAGAATATGCAGCCGGATGAGGCTCGTAAGATCTTAAGCCAGGGCAATTATTTTGGTACAATGCTTGTAAAGATGGGTGTTGCGGATGCCCTGCTTGGCGGTGCTACCTATTCCACAGCCGATACAGTACGTCCTGCACTGCAGCTGATCAAGACAAAACCGGGCAACAAGATCGTATCTTCCTGTTTCATCATGGTACGTCCTGCTGCTACAGGTGAGAGAGTTGTACTGGCAATGGGTGACTGTGCCATCAACATTAAGCCAACAGCTGAAGAACTGGTGGAAATCGCAACTGAGACAGCTGAATGCGGTAAGATCTTCGGTATTGATCCAAAGGTTGCATTCCTGAGTTATTCTACATTTGGTTCAGGTAAAGGTGAAGATGTTGATAAGATGCGCGAGGCAGCTAAGATGACAAAGGCAAAGAATCCGGATCTTCCGGTAGAAGGTGAGCTTCAGTTTGATGCTGCTGTTTCTCCGCGTGTTGCACGTACAAAATGCCCGAACAGCGAAGTTGCAGGTCATGCCAATGTATTTATTTTCCCGGATATCAATGCTGGTAATATCGGTTACAAGATTGCTCAGCGTTTTGGTAATTTCGAAGCATATGGTCCTATTCTCTTGGGTCTGAATGCTCCGATTAACGATTTGTCCCGTGGCTGCAATGCTGAGGAAGTATATTCTATGGCTATCATTACAGCTGCTCTGGCTGATTAATAGATAACAGATGAGTTTGAAAAGCCGTATCATGTTGTTCAGGAGATGAATATTCCTGACCGGCATGATATGGCTTTTTTCTGTAAATAGCAGTATAATATAAGGGATACAGGTTTACAAAAGCAATTTGTTTTTTATTTACAGAGGAGGCAGGGATGGAAGAAAATACAGTGGCAATTGAAAAGGGGTTGGAACTGGAGACGGTTGTTCTTCAGAATATAGATTTTGCTGAGAATATTGGCGCGTTCAGAGAAGTAGCCAAGCAGTTCGAAGAACTGATGATGATGTATAATAGTGCTATCCGGGAGGTACGTACCAAGCTGGAAGTTCTGAATGATGAATTCCAGGTAAAAAGGAGTCATAATCCTATAGCCTATATCAAATATCGTGTCAAAAAACCGGCAAGTATCATTGAGAAACTGCAGCGGAGGGGATATCCTGTTACCTTGCAGTCTGTGGAGGAGAACCTTCATGATGTGGCCGGTATCAGAGTCATTTGCAGTTACGTGCAGGATATCTATATGGTTGCGGATATGTTGACTTCTCAGAATGATATCACTGTGCTGCAGATAAAGGATTATATAGCTAATCCAAAGCCAAATGGCTATCGCAGTCTGCATCTGGTGGTACAGATTCCGGTTTTCTTCTCAGATGGCTGTAAACCGTTAAAGGTAGAAGTTCAGATCAGAACGATTGCGATGGACTTCTGGGCGAGTCTTGAGCATCAGCTGAAATATAAAACCGATGGACCGGTATCGGATGAAATAGCCCAGGAATTAAAGGAATGTTCTGATGTCATCGCAGGGACGGATCTTCGGATGCAGAATATATACAACACACTTAAGAAAACAGAATAGGGACAAATCTCCCTTGACAAAGTTAAATTCAGTGTTATAATCAGAATGAAATTAAGTTAACACGTTGATGAGAAGAGTACATCGTGGAATATACCAGAGAGGGTTGTGTCTGCTGGAATCAGCCTTATAGGAAGCGGTCGAAAACTAACTCGGAGTGGCTCCAATCCAGCCCGTTGATGACGTTATAATCAGAATGAAGATTCCAAATAAGGGTGGAACCGCGGGAATGACTCGCCCCTGTCTGTTATTGCATGCAGACGGGGGCTTTTTTTGTTTCACTGGGAACAGATTTGTTGCCGGTGTCATAAAAAAGCCTCCGGCAGATTGCAATGGATACAAATTGGTATCCGAACCGGTTGTTTGATATATGAAGGAGGTAATGACATGAAAATTACACTGAAAGACGGCTCAGAAAAGATTTATGAGTCTTCCATGAGAGCCATTGATATTGCAAAGGATATTTCAGAAGGTTTAGCAAGAAATGCCTGTGCCTGTGAAATTGACGGAAAGGTTGAAGATTTAAGAACAGTTATTGACAGAGATTGTGAATTGAATATTCTGACATTCAATGATCCTGAGGGACGCGGCGCTTTCAGACATACCACATCTCATGTGCTGGCTCAGGCTATTAAGCGTCTGTATCCGAATGCAAAATGTGCGATTGGTCCGTCCATCGAGGATGGTTTCTATTATGATTTCGATATTGAGCCTCTGTCAAGGGAAGATCTGGACAATATTGAAAAGGAAATGAAAAAGATTATCAAGGAGAATCCTGAAATCGTTCGTTTTGAGCTGCCGAGGGAAGAGGCTATTGCTCTGATGGAGAAGAGAGAGGAGCCTTATAAGGTGGAACTCATTCAGGATCTGCCGGAGGAAGCGGTTATTTCTTTCTATCAGCAGGGAGAATATATCGATCTGTGTGCAGGACCGCATCTGATGAGCATGAAGACTATCAAGGCATTTAAATTGACATCTTCTTCTATGGCTTACTGGAGAGGTGATTCCAGTAAGGCACGCCTGCAGAGAATCTACGGTACAGCTTATACCAAGAAGGATGATCTGGCTGCTCACCTGGAACGTATGGAAGATGCAAAACGCCGTGATCATAATAAGCTGGGCCGTGAGATGGAATTGTTTACCACGGTTGATGTTATTGGCCAGGGACTTCCGCTTCTGATGCCGAAAGGACAGAAGATAGTCCAGAAGCTTCAGAGATGGATCGAGGATCTGGAGGATAAGGAATGGGGCTATGTCCGTACAAAAACTCCGCTGATGGCTAAGAGTGATCTGTATAAGATTTCCGGTCATTGGGATCATTATAAGGAAGGTATGTTTGTTCTTGGAGACGAGGAGAAGGATAAAGAAGTATTTGCTCTGCGTCCGATGACATGTCCTTTCCAATATTACGTTTATAAGGCAACACAGCACAGCTATCGTGATCTGCCGCTGCGCTACGGCGAGACATCCACATTATTCCGTAATGAGGATTCAGGCGAGATGCATGGCCTGACCCGTGTGCGCCAGTTTACGATTTCAGAGGGACATCTGATTGTGCGTCCTGACCAGATGGTAGAAGAGTTCAAGGGATGTCTTGCTCTGGCTAAATACTGCCTTACAACTTTAGGCCTGAATGATGATGTAACCTATCATCTGTCCAAATGGGATCCTGATAATAGTGAGAAGTATATTGGTGAGCCTGAGGTTTGGAACGAGACCGAACAGCATATCCGTGATGTACTGACAGAACTGAATATTCCTTTTGTAGAGGATGTGGGTGAAGCTGCATTCTACGGACCAAAGGTGGATATTAATGCCAGGAATGTTTATGGTAAGGAAGATACAATGATTACGATTCAGTGGGATGCTCTTCTGGCTGAACAGTTCGACATGTATTTTATTGATCAGAATGGCGCAAAGGTTCGTCCTTATATTATCCATAGAACTTCTATTGGCTGCTATGAGAGAACACTGGCATGGCTCATTGAGAAATATGCCGGTAAATTCCCGACATGGCTGTGTCCGGAACAGGTACGTGTACTGCCTATTTCTGAAAAATATTCCGCATATGCCAATGAAGTGCTGAGGGAACTGAGAGCAAATGGTATTGATGCAGAAGTGGATGAGAGAGCAGAGAAGATCGGCTTTAAGATTCGTGAAGCGAGAATGGATAAGCTGCCGTACATGCTCGTTGTGGGACAGCAGGAAGAGGCAGATCATACGGTATCTGTCAGAAGTCGTTTCGCCGGTGATGAGGGTGTGAAGCCTCTGGGCGAATTTATCGATGCTATTTGCAAAGAGATTCGTACAAAAGAAATCCGTCAGGAAGTAACAGAAAAATAGAAATCAATTTTTGTGTTGACAAATATTTCGGAAGGTGCTACTATAATAAAGGTTGCGCATAAGACGCGACACTGTTACAAGAAAGCAGAGTACTCACTCTCACCTTAGCATTTCAGATGACTTGGGTTCATATTTAAGTTTTTTACACAATAAGTGTCTTAAATGGTGAGTAGTTTTTCTGCTCACCATTTTTTCAGTGTTCAATGTTATGAATAAAGTCATGAGACATGGAGGTGTCAGTTATTAGCGAATTAATGATTAATGAGCAGATCAGGGACCGGGAGATCCGCCTGATTGGGGAAGACGGCGAACAGTTAGGTATCATGTCAGCCAGGGATGCAATGAAGTTAGCCAGAGAGGCTAATCTGGATTTGGTGAAGATTGCTCCGACGGCCAAACCGCCTGTATGCAAAATTATCGATTATGGTAAGTACAGATATGAACAGGCGCGCAAGGAGAAGGAAGCAAGGAAGAAACAGAAGGTTATCGAAGTCAAAGAGATCCGCCTGTCACCGAATATTGATACGAATGACCTGAATACGAAAGTGAATCAGGCAAGAAAGTTTGTATCCGGCGGCAACAAGGTAAAGGTCGCTGTCCGTTTCAGAGGGCGTGAGTTGGCTCACACAGCAGTCGGCAAGACGATTCTGGAAGATTTTGCTCAGCAGTTATCTGATGTTGCGGTAATTGACAAACCTGCCAAGCTGGAAGGTAAGAGCATGGTTATGTTTTTAGTTGAAAAACGTAATTAGACCATTTTCATATTAAGGAGGACATTAAAATGCCAAAGGTAAAAACAAGTAGAGCAGCTGCAAAGCGTTTCAAAAAAACAGGTACTGGTCAGTTAAAGAGAATGAAAGCTTATAAGAGCCATATCTTAACAAAGAAGTCTGCTAAGAGAAAGAGAAATCTCAGACATGCAACAATGACAGATGCAACTAACGCAAAGGTAATGAAGAAGATTTTACCTTACCTGTAATAAAGGAAACGGAGGAACGACAAAATGGCAAGAATCAAAGGCGGCTTAAACGCTAAAAAGAAACATAACAGAGTTTTAAAACTGGCTAAGGGTTACAGAGGTGCCAGATCAAAACAGTATAGAGTAGCAAAACAGTCCGTAATGAGAGCTTTAACAAGTTCTTATGCAGGCAGAAAGCAGAGAAAGCGTCAGTTCAGACAGTTATGGATTGCAAGAATCAATGCAGCTGCAAGAATGAATGGTTTATCTTACAGCAAATTGATGCATGGTCTGAAGCTTGCAGGTGTTGAAGTTAACAGAAAGATGCTTTCTGAGATGGCTATCAGTGATGCAGCAGCTTTTACAGCATTATGTGAGACAGCTAAATCTCAGTTAGCTTAATAGAATAAGAATATGAAAAAACTGCGGAATAGAAATGTTCTGCAGTTTTTTATTGTCATAGATTAATATTTATAACAAAAACAGGGAAGAACAGATGTATTCTTCCCTGAAAAATTCAATTCACTGATAGCAGCGATTGATATGTTTAGTTTTCGTAGCCGTATTTCTCACCAACACCTGTTGGATTGCATTTAGCCATAGCGAGGTACATTGCGTCACGAGCCTGAACAGCCTTGTCAGCTTTGTCACCGCTGTAGTCATAAAAGCCTTTTCCTGTCTTAACGCCATAGTTGCCGGCCTGATAAATCTCTTCGAACTGACCGGATGGCTTTTTAGCATCTGAAAGGTCTTCCCACAGATAGGACGCGATATGATGGTGAATATCAAGACCGCCCTGGTCAACAACTTCACATGGTCCAAGGCACGCATAGCGGAAACCGAGACCATACTTCATGGCACCATCTACATCTGAATAGTCGCCGATACCCTGCTCAACAATGTAAACTGCTTCACGAAGAATCGCAGACTGGATACGGTTGGCGATAAAGCCCGGAGCATCCTTCTTAACGTAGATAGGTTTCTTGCCAACTTTCAGAGAAAGCTGATAAACAACATCAGCAACAGCCTGATCTGTTTCATCGCCATTGATAACCTCGATCAGAGGAACGATATGAGGCGGGTTGAACCAGTGCATGCCACAGAATCTTTCTTTGCCGACAACATTCTCGGCAATCTTGGTGATGGAAAGACCGGATGTGTTGGTAGCAAGGATACAGTCTGGTTTTACAATCTTGGAAACCATTTCGAAGAAATCCTGTTTAACCTTCAGATCTTCAACGATAGATTCAATAACAATATCACAGTCTTCGAGGCAATCTGATTCACGTGTGAAGCTAAGTCTGGACTGAAGAGCTGCAGATTCTTCAGAAGAAATATCACCAGCTTCTACAAGGCTGGCCTGATTAACCTCTATAAGATGTTTTGCTCTTTCAAGGCCTCTTTCTGAATGGCCTCTGACAACAACCGTATAGCCTTTTTCAGCAAAAATCTGAGCCATAGATGCGCCCATTGTGCCTGCACCGGCAATTACAACTTTTTTAATCTCATCAAGTGTCATGATAATACTCCCTTCACATAATAAATATATGCTTGCTCTTTCCTATTATAGACAATTTTGATAAAGTTGTCAAATAAAGATTCATAGAAATTGTAAAGATTGTGAATAAATTGACCAGTATCATGTAGTTTTCATGTAAAACATGAATTGTATACAAGAAAAGAAAAATTATAATGCAGATTGTTTACAGTATAAAAGTAAGTTATAATATATATCATAAAACAATGTATTTGATTAATTGAGATTACATTCGGAGGGAAAATATGTATAAATTAAGTATAGTAATCCTGTCTAATGGAAAAAAGAAAGAAGAGAGCAGCCGGGTATTTGAGCTTGCTGGTATAAATTCCAGTGTTTATCATGATCAGATGAATGAGATATCCGATTATTTATATGAGTTGGATATTCCTTTTGAGGTAGACGAGGGCGGAGATATGCTTATTGACGATATTTTGATGACAATATCTGAGGAGGAACCATTTGAGGAGACGATTCGGGAGAAAAAGAAAACCTATATTATTAAAGGAGAGGTAGAATAGAGGCCCCCGGGAATATCCCGGGGTAGTTGCTCATATTAGCTGCACCTGAAATCGGTAGGACTGTCGATCAGAGTAGCGGCCTGGAATTCATGTTTGTGACCATCTTCTTTTGTTGTAAAAGATTTAATATAGTGTACGTGTTTGCCGTTTCCGACATCAATGGCGCCGCCGGTTCTTCCGCAGAATTCATGGA
>JAEDGN010000127.1 GCA_016297495.1 Coprococcus sp. | reverse complement strand
TCATTGAAAAGTATTTATCCAAAGAAGATGTACACGGATTGTTTGAACGGACTTTCGATTTTGACAGGCCGAAAATGTATGACATGGGTTATCCGAACAATAACTGTATCGGATGCGTAAAAGGCGGTATGGGATATTGGAACCATATTCGGGTTGATTTCCCGGAAGTTTTCGAAAACAGAGCAAAATTAGAAAGGACTGTAGGACATTCGATTTTGAAAGACGGTAACGGCAATCCAATTTATTTGGACGAGTTAGAACAGGACAGAGGAAATATGAATATGGAAGTATTCCCGGATTGTAGCATTATGTGTTATTTAGCAGAGAAGTGAGGAAATATGATTAAAAGAAAGGAATAACGCTTATCCTAGTGAAACTAGGTTTCTACATAATCAGAATATGTAGAGTAAAGATTGATAAACACTAGATTGCAATGCTTTGGTTTGCATGAGAAATAGCTTACTTTCATGTTTGCTTAGGTATCGCCCCATAAAAGGCCAATGGTCAGCAGTAATTACGCCCAGAGCTACAGAGTGGATTGTAAATTTACCATACACGAAGATATTCGTAGTGTGGTGCGTGGAAGATTTTATTAAAAAGAGCATAGAAAGATTGCACTTAGCAAGTGAAATGTCATTGTCACATTACAATAAGCCGCTTATATGTGAATATTCTGGCGGAAAAGATAGTGATGTGCAGTTATGGTTATTCAAGCAAAGCGGAATACCGTTCGAGGTACATAACTCCCATACAACGGTAGATGCTCCACAAACAGTATATCACATAAGAGACACATTTAAGAAACTAGAAGATTCTGGAATAAAATGCGAAATCGACTATCACATACATGAAGACGGAAAACGAACTACAATGTGGAATCTTATTCCAAGAAAACTGATGCCTCCAACAAGAATTGTTCGGTACTGTTGCTCGGAGCTTAAAGAGGGCGGAAACGCAAACAGAATGATATCTACAGGAGTTCGCTGGGCGGAGAGTGCAAAAAGAAGCAACAGAAGTCCTTTTGAGGTACTTGGAAAGACGGCAAGAAAGAGCATCGGTGTATCAGATGAAAAGATGCTTATTACCGACAATGACGATACCAGACGACTGTTTGAAAGCTGCCAGATGAAAGCAAAGACAGTTGTGAATCCGATTATTGATTGGACTGATCGCAATGTTTGGGATGTGATTAAAAATGAGAAGATTCCGGTGTGCGAGTTGTATAAGCAGGGATACGAAAGGCTTGGATGTATCGGATGTCCGCTTGCTAGAAAAAAACAAAGAGAAAGAGAATTTTACGACTTTCCAAAGTACAAAGAAGCATACATAAGAGCTTTTGACAGGATGATTGAAGAGCGAAAGGATCGAGGCAAAGAGATCAAATGGGAATGTGGAGAGGAAGTGTTTTTATGGTGGATGCAAAGTGACGATGTATTGGGACAAATGAGCATTGAAGATTTTATAAATTGAAGAAAGGAGCAACAGCCCGGCCGGCGAAAGTGTATACAGCTTCTTTTATGGAAAATGAAGAATAGAGAATTAAAAGAATATCTAAGTACTTTCCCAGATGATGCAGATGTAAGTTACATACTGGCTAATCCGAGAGAACGAAAACTGTATGAGTGTGTAAATGTATTTGGAGTGATAGATGCACCGAATCCATTGTTCTGTATAGATGTTGGAAAGTCATCTGATATGGATGCAGAAATGGTTGCGGCGTGCGAAGAAGATGAGCGTAATGCGGAAAATATAAAAGGACAGATGGATATTACAGATTTTCCGGAGGTGCTGCCATGATTAACGGAGAACTTTTAGTAGACAATTTTGCTGGTGGGGGCGGCGCCAGCACCGGTATCGAGATGGCAACAGGAATTAGCGTTGATATAGCAATCAATCACGATCCAGAAGCTATAAAAATGCATAAGGCTAATCATCCAAGCACAAAGCATTACTGTGAATCAGTGTGGGACGTGGATCCTGTGGAAGCCTGTGGAGGTCTTCCTGTTGCACTTGCATGGTTTTCTCCTGATTGCAAGCATTTTTCAAAAGCAAAAGGCGGAAAACCAAAGGATAAAAATATCAGAGGTCTTGCATGGGTAGCACTTAGGTGGGCTGGACTGGTAAGACCGAGAGTTATTATGCTTGAGAACGTGGAAGAGTTTAAGACATGGGGACCGCTGAATCGGTCACACAGACCGATCAAGGCAAAACAGGGCATGACATTCAGAAAGTTTATCAGCCAGTTAGAAGATTTGGGGTATGATGTAGAGTACCGTGAACTGATAGCAGCTGATTACGGTGCGCCGACCATGCGAAAGAGATTCTTTATGATTGCGCGGTGTGATGGAAAGCCGATTGTATGGCCAGATCCAACCCATGCACCTGCAGACAGTGAAGTCGTAAAAGCAGGCTTATTAAAGCCGTATCTCGGAGCATATACGCAGCTTGATTTCTCTCTTCCGTGTCCGAGCATCTTTGACACCGCAGAAGAAATCAAAGAGAAATACGGCATCCGGGCAGTAAGACCATTGGCACCTAAGACGATGGAGCGGATTGCGAGAGGATTGAAAAAATTTGTAATTGATAATGCGGAGCCTTTTATTGTTCCGATTGGTTACGGAGAGCGGAAAGGACAGGAACCGAGAGTACATGACATTAAAAATCCATTGCCTACTATTGTATCAAGCGGAAAGCATTATTTGTGTGCTCCGGCGCTGATCCAGTATCATTCCGAGACATCAAAAAGAGAAGTCAGAGGACAGGAGATCACGGATCCGATAATGACCGTGGACGGATCAAACAGGTACGGATTGGTTACTTCATTCATTCAGAAATATTACGGAGGAAATTATCAAGGAAATGGTTCTGATGTTAAGGAACCTCTCCACACAATCACAACGCTGGAAAGAAATTCGCTTTGTGCGGTGAATCTAATTCAGATGAATAATCACTGTGATGGGCGTGATGTAAGAGAACCGATTCCGACTATTACAGCAGGAGATGGACACTTCGGTGAAGTCAGGGCATTTCTAATTAAATATTACGGACAGGGAACCGGACAGGACATCAAAGATCCGCTTGATACAGTGACAGCGCAGGACAGATTTGGACTTGTGACAGTAAACGGAGTTGATTACCAGATAGTTGATATTGGATTGAGAATGCTGGAACCGCGTGAACTGTACGGATGCCAGGGATTCCCGGACGACTACATAATCGATCACGACTATACAGGGAAGGAATACAAAAGATCAGAACAGGTAAGGCGTTGCGGAAATGCAGTATGTCCACCAATACCTGCAGCATTAGTAAGAACAAATCTTCCTGATTTATGCATTGCGGAGCGCACTCCTAACATGAGAATCGGAGAAGAACAGGGCGGACAGCTTAAGTTTGCATAGGAGGTATTATGAAGCGAATTAACATAGATGACTATCCGATCGGTTCCAAAGTCCGCCTCGATTGTGACTATGCGGACGAAGAACCACGGGAGATAGCCGGATACAGAAACATAAAAGGATTTGACTATCTGGTATTCACGGACGGATACATGGCATTTATCGGGAGGGTGGTTTAATGGAGAAGATAAAGCGTCGGAGATTATCCGCAAAGGAAAGAAATGATTTCTACAAGATGTACAACGGTAGGTGTGCTTACTGTGGCA
>JAEDGN010000042.1 GCA_016297495.1 Coprococcus sp. | reverse complement strand
CTGGGGCTATACATCAAGACCCGAAAGCTATTTTGAAGCTGTACAGAGATGGGAAGAACGGAGAAATGTCAGCGAAATGATCGTTGGCATGTTGACAGTTGATGATTTTTCGGGGCTTTTATCTCGTAAAAACATGCTTCCTATCATTATTGCTTCTGTATTATTTGGTTTTGCTGTAGCAGCCTGTGGTGGTGAAGAAAGTCCTGTAGGTCAATTATTAGCCAATTTAAATCAGATTATCATGAAACTGGTTGACATTATTATGAAACTGGCTCCAATAGGTCTGGGCGCATATTTTGCAAACCTGGTTGGTGAATTCGGACCTCAGCTCATCGGTGATTATGGAAGAACCATGCTGGTTTATTATCCGATGTGTCTGGTATATGCTCTTGTATTTTTTCCTCTGTACAGCTGGTTTTCAGGCGGCAAACTGGGTGTAAAGGGTATGGCTAAAAATATTCTGAATCCTGCAGTAACAGCATTTGCAACACAGAGCTCTGTTGCCACACTCCCTGTTAATATGGAAGCCTGCAAAAAGATTGGTGTTCCGGAAGATATCAGCAATATCGTTCTTCCAATGGGCGCTACGATGCATATGGATGGTTCTGTATTATCATCTATTACAAAGATTGCTTTCCTGTTTGGAATTTTCCAGATGCCATTTACAGGTGCCGGTACATATGCAATGGCAATTGCCGTGGCTGTAATGAGTGCCTTTGTTCTCTCAGGCGCACCTGGCGGCGGTCTTGTCGGTGAAATGCTGATTGTCAGCATGTTTAATTTCCCGGCTGAAGCTTTCCCGCTGATTGCAACTATCGGATTCCTGGTAGATCCTGCTGCAACCTGTCTGAATGCTTCCGGTGATACAATTGCATCTATGATCATTTCCCGGTTGGTTGAAGGTAAGGACTGGCTGAAGAACAGAATTGAATCAGGAGAAGCAGAGGCGTAATCAGATAAAAAAATATCAAACATCAATATCGAACAAAGAAAGGAATTAAAAAATGTTAAAGGTATATGGTTCATCAATGTGTGAAGATACGGTAGCATGTATTGCAAAATTAAATGAAGAAAAAATAGCTTATGAATTTATTGACATCACAAAGGAACTGCCAAATTTAAAGGCTTTCCTCATCATCCGCGACAAGAGTCCTTTATATGACAGTATCAGGGAAAACGGCGGTATCGGCATTCCTTGTATTGAAAAAGAGGATGGCAGTTATACATTAGACTGGGAATCTATTTTTTAAATAACTAAAACAATGAGGAGTTGGATGAGATGGAATTTAATTATCGGATAAGAAAAGGAACCATAGATGATGCGGATGTCCTTGCAGAAATTGAGGCCATCTGTTTCCCGGCAGCAGAAGCTGCCAGCAAAGAAGCGCTTGCTTTCAGGCTTCATACATTCCCTGAATGCTTTTTTGTAGCAGAAGCTGATGGTCATTGTATCGGTTTCATAAATGGCTGTGCTACCAATGAAAGAGTCATTGCCGATGAAATGTACGAAAAAGCGGAGTGCCATATACCGTACGGCGCCTATCAGTCCATATTTGGTCTGGATACACTGCCGGAGTACCGTTGCCATGGCGTGGCTGCAGCACTTATGAACCGGTTAATTGACGACGCACGCGCTAAAGGAAGAAAAGGCCTGATACTTACCTGTAAAGACCATCTCATCCCTTATTACAGTAAATTCGGCTATCAGCATATGGGTGTATCCCGTTCTGTACATGGTGGAGCCGTGTGGAACGATATGATCCTTGAATTTTAGAATATCTATTTAAGCAGGAGGAAAAACAATGAATGTAATTGATACAAAAAATGCACCAGGTGCAATTGGTTCATATTCACAGGCATATGAAGTTAACGGTTTTGTATTTACATCCGGACAGATTCCGGTAAACCCTGAAAACGGTACTGTTCCGGAAGGGATCTCTGCTCAGGCAGAGCAGAGCTGCAAAAATGTGAACGCTATTCTTGAAGCAGCAGGTACCGGTTTGGAAAAAGTATTTAAAACCACCTGTTTTCTGGCAGATATGAATGATTTCACAGCCTTTAATGAAATATACGCAAAATATTTTATTTCCAAACCGGCCAGAAGCTGTGTAGCAGTTAAATCATTACCAAAGGGTGTACTCTGCGAAGTAGAGGCAATTGCTGTTAAATAATTTGGCAGAACAGGAGATATTATGAATTTTTTAACTCAGCTGATAAAGGATGATATGAAACCTGCACTGGGAGTTACTGAGCCGGGAGCAATCGCCTTTGCAGTGGCAACAGCCCGCAGCTATGTACATGGGAATATTGAGAGTGTTGGGCTTCGTTTAAACAGTGGTATTTTCAAAAATGCGTTTACCTGCGGTATTCCAGGGAGCAGCCAGGTGGGCAATTTTCATGCAGCAGCTTTAGGAGCCATTGCAGCAGATTCTGAAAAAGGTCTGGAATGTCTGAATGGTATCACCGATTCTCAGCGGGCTCTAGCTGTTCAGATGGTAGAACAGGGTAAGATATCTGTCGAGATGAGCGGTATCACCAGCAAAATTTTCATTGAGGCAACTGTTAAAGATACATGTACAACAGCCACAGTTGAAATCCGGGAAACTCATACCAATATTGTAAAAATCACAGTCAATGATAAAATCGTCTTTGAAAAGGAAGATCAGCAGGCTGACAATGAAGCAGAAAACCATTCCATTCATCAGTACACTTTAACAGACCTTGTACAATATGCTGAGACCGTACCGGTGGAAGAAATTGATTTTATTAATGAAGCTTATAGAATCAATCTGGCGCTGTTTGAAGATGGACTTCACAGTGACAAAACGACCTATGCACCATATCTCTTCCATCAAAATTATGATACCATCATCTCGGAAGACGAACAGAAAACAGCATCTTTATTATGTAATGGCGCTATAGAAGCAAGAGTTATCGGTCTGAACAAACCGGCCATGAGTATCACCGGTTCCGGTGCCCATGGAATCATTGCCACAATGCCACTCTATGGAGTATGCAGGGTTAACGGATACAGCAATGAAGCTCTGCTGCGTGCAACGGCACTGAGTTATCTGGTATGTATGTATATTAAAGAATATTCCGGTAAATTGTCAGCCTTCTGCGGATGTGCCATTGCAGCCGGAACAGGTATGGCCTGCGGACTTGTTTTCCTTAAAGGCGGCACTGTTGAGATCATGGAAAAAGTTATCAACAATATGGCCAGCAGTATTACCGGTATGATTTGTGACGGCGGCAATCAGGGATGTACAATGAAAGGTATTGTAGCTGTAGACGCAGCTTTTGCTTCTGTCAATATGGCAATGAACGATGTATTCATTGACCGGGTACATGGCATCAATGGATGCACACCTGAAGAAACCATGCATTATATGGGCAGAATTGCTTCTCCTGGCATGGAAGGGACCGAAAAAACAATCATTGAAATACTGGAAGAAAAAAAGAAACATATTTAATACAAAGGATAACAAGAGGTTAGATCATGGAAAAAGAACTATACAAAGCTTATGTCAGTATTCTGGAAGAGGAATTGATTCCTGCAATGGGATGCACTGAACCGATTGCCATCGCTTATGCGGCAGCCATCGCGAAAGCAGCTCTTGGCAGTCTTCCCGAAAAAACAGAAATCAGTGTCAGCGGCAATATTATCAAAAATGTAAAAAGTGTCATTGTGCCACATACAGGCGGACTGCATGGTATCGAAGCAGCAGTAGCGGCCGGACTGGTTGCGGGCAATGCCAAAAAAGAACTTGAGGTTATCGCTGATGCAACAGAAGTCGAAATTGCCAATATTGCTGAATATCTTAAAACGGCAGATATTCAGGTGTCCCGGGCTGAGACAGAACGTATATTTGAGATTGACATAAGGGTATTTGCTGCTGAACACTCTGCGTCAGTCAGGATTGTAGATGGACATACCAACGTTATTCTTGTTCAGAAGGATGACGAAATACTGTATGAAAGCAAAGCTGTCTCTAGTGATCCTGAGGAAGCTGTTCATAAAACAGATCATAGCATACTGACAGTAGAACAAATCGTTGCTTTTGCAGAAGAAGTTGCCATTGAAGATGTCAAAGAAGTGCTTGAACGTCAGATTAGCTATAATACAGCCATTGCTCAGGAAGGTTTAACTGGACAATACGGTGCCAATATCGGCAAAGTTCTGCTGACATCCTATGGTGATTCTGTCAGCAATCGCGCAAAGGCATGGGCTGCTGCCGGTTCCGATGCCAGAATGAACGGATGTGAACTGCCGGTTGTCATTAACTCAGGCAGCGGCAATCAGGGTATTACTGTTTCACTGCCGATCATTATTTATGCTCGCGAATTAAATGTATCTGATGAAGCTTTATATCGCGCCCTGGTTGTCGGCAATCTGGTTGCCATTCATTTAAAAACAGGTATTGGCTGTCTTTCTGCCTATTGCGGAGCAACCAGCGCCGGATGCGGTGCGGCTGCCGGCATCATCTGGCTTTATGGTGGAAGATATAAAGAAATTGCTCATACGATCGTTAATTCGCTGGCTATCAATTCCGGTATGGTATGTGATGGAGCCAAGGCCAGCTGCGCTGCTAAAATTGCCTCCGCAGTGGGCGCCGGTCTTCTTGGCATGGAAATGTACAGACAAGGCAGACAATTCTATGCCGGCGATGGTATCATTACAAAAGGCGTTGAAAAAACCATTATCAATGTGGGAGATCTGGCAAGAGAAGGTATGGCCGAAACGGATAAACAGATTATTGAAATTATGCTGAGATAATTTGACATACCCGTGTTATAAAGTTTGAATAAATAAAATATTTGAGGGCAGATGTGGTCGATTCCACATCTGCCTTTAAATATTTTATAAATTTTATAGAATATTCTGTAGTGAGATGATACAATAAAAACAGATGTAAAAATTGGAAGTAAAAGAGGAATGCGGCATGATTAAAGACGGCAACAAAAAAACAGACAGGCAATTGGACCCACGTATTATAGAAAATTGTCTGTTTAAAAATATATCTCCTGATAATATCAAACAGATACTTAACTGTTCCGGTGCAGTCATTCGTTCTTACAGGAAGGATGAGACCATTTTCTGTCAGGGAATGCAGGCAGATTATTTTTATGCACTCCTGAAGGGACATGTCTCCATTGTGAGTTATATGCCATCCGGCAGACTCAACTTCCTCTATGATGTTTTTCCAGGCACTTTGCTCGGGGAGCATTATGACAGCCAGAATGATTCGGGTATCCGCCAGTACTGGTATGAAGGGATTGCAAGTGAGGCATCGGATGTTCTGGCAGTACCATGGCGTTATCTTTACAGTTTCTGCGGCAAAGCCTGTGATCATCATAAGCAGCTGATTCAGAATCTGTATGAGAGCATGTCCTCAAAAGAATGGCTGGCCATGAGAAAGATCAATGTACTGGGATTTGCCAGTGTACAGGAACGGGTTGCAGCATGGCTGATACAGGAGGCCGGTGAGAGCAATACAGTTCCACTGCAGACAACACGTGAAGAACAGGCCGGATATCTGTGTGTAGCCAGGCCGTCTTTATCACGGACATTGATGCAGATGCAAAAGGCATCCATGATTAGTGTGCATCGTAAACAGATCAGGATTGTTGATAAAGAGAAATTGGAAAATGTTCTGCAATCGAAAGATTTGTAACATCTGTTACAGACTTTTTCCATTTCTTGTATATAATAAAGTTAATAGTTGTTACTATTATAATAATTGGGAGGTGGCTACTTAAATGAGTATGAATTTTGCAAATGAACCAACAAGAGCATGGGATCCTCAGAACAGGCTCCAGATTGTACTGAATGAAGGCAGCGATGAGGCGAATGTCGATAAGCTGGTGGAACTGCTGATCAAGGATGGTTTTGATTTTTCATTAACGGCAGATGCTATGACTCCGATTGATGAAGCAGAACGTGTGGTATCTGTTGGTATGGGTATCGCAGTGAAGAGCGATATGTATCTGATTGAGGAACTGGCTCAGGCTGCAGGTGCGGCTCTTGGCTGTTCCAGACCTGCATTTGAACGTTTGAAGGTATTGCCTAGAGACAGATTTGTCGGCATGAGCGGCGAGAAGTTCACCGGTACACTTTATATTGCCTGTGCGATTTCCGGTGCCCTGCAGCATTTGAAAGGTATTGAGAAAGCCCATACTGTTGTAGCTATTAACAGGAATGAAAAGGCACCTATCTTCAAAAATGCTGATTATGGTATTGTAGGCGATATCCGCAAGGTGCTTCCGATTCTGACCAAAAAACTGAACAGTGACCTTCCAAAGCCGGATGCATCAGGTGCGCCTGCTCCGAAGAAGGAAGAACCATTATACACAAAGACAAAAGCAACAGCTGAAGGACGTTTTGTATGTCCGGGCTGTGGTTATGAATATGACCCGGCAAAGGGTGATCCGGCTGCCGGTATTGCTCCTGGTACTCCTTTTGCTAACCTGCCGGCAGACTGGACCTGTCCGGAATGTGGTGTAGGCAAGAGCGACATGATTACTGCAGTAACAAGAGGATAGGAGGTTGGCATAATGAACGGTGTAAGAAAAGTAACAGAAGATTTATATTGGGTTGGTGTCAATGATAAACGAATTGAATTATTCGAGAATATTCATCCGATTCCGGAAGGTGTATCCTACAATTCCTATCTGCTGTTGGATGAGAAAACAGTTCTGTTCGATACAGTAGACTGGGCAGGCTGCCGTGTATTTCTTGAGAATATTGCAGCTGTATTAAACGGCAGAAAACTTGACTATCTCGTTGTCAATCATATGGAACCTGACCATGCAGCTTCTCTGGAAGAAGTACTGATCAGATATCCTGAATGTAAGGTTATCAGCAATGAAAAGGCCTTTATGTTCATGCGTCAGTTTGGATTTGATGTGGACGGCCGTGCAGAAGTCGTTAAAGAAGGCGATACAAAAACTTTCGGCAAACATACGGTAACCTTCCTGTTTGCACAGATGGTTCACTGGCCGGAAGCAATGGTTACATTTGATACGACCAACGGTGTCCTGTTCTCTGCAGATGCCTTTGGTTCCTTCGGTTCACTGGACGGCAGGCTTTTTGACGACGAAGTGAACTTTGACCGTGACTGGATCGACAATGCCCGAAGATATTTTACCAATATCGTTGGCAAATACGGTCCATTTGTACAGGCTCTGCTGGCTAAGGCAAGAACAGCTCCTATCAAGATGTTCTGCCCGCTCCATGGTCCGGTATGGCGTACCAATCTTGGGTATTTCATTGACAAGCATGACAAATGGAGCCGATATATTCCTGAAGAAAACGGTGTTATGATCGTTTATGCTTCTATGTACGGCAATACAGAATCAGCTGCCCAGGCTCTTGCTGCTCAGTTGTGTGAGAAGGGTGTAACCAATGTCAGAGTATATGATGTTTCCAAGACCCATGTATCCTATCTGGTAGCAGAAGCCTTCAAATACAGCCATATCGTACTGGCTTCCGTAACCTACAATCTGAATATCTATCCGGTGATGGAAGACTTTTTGCATCATCTGAAGGTACTCAATCTGTCCAAACGTGTATTTGGTATCATTGAGAATGGTTCCTGGGCGATCAAGTCCGGTACACTGATGGCAAAATATATTGATGAGAACCTGAAAGACTGCCGTATCCTTAACGCAAAGATGACCATCAACTCATCTGCCAACCATTCCAATGCAGCAGAGCTGGATGCCCTGTCTGATGCCATCGTGAAGTCTGTAGCAGAAGAGGAGAAAGTATTCGCACAGCGTGTGATCGATGACGCGGCTTTTGCTGAAGCTGCTGCAAAGGCTGCTGAAGCACCGAAGAGAATGTCTGCAAAGGAAAGAATCGAAGCTTTGAAGGCTAAACGCAGACAGGAGCAGGAAAATAATAAAAACTAAATTGAATAGTTTCATTTATTAAACCGCCGCACCCGTAATTTTTCTGATTACAGGTGCGGCTTTTTATTATATATAGATCAGAGGAGTGATATTAGATGAAAATATTTAATGCAGCTGTTATTGGAGCAGGTTTCATCGGCAATGTCCATATTCAGACTATACAGCGGATTCCAGGTGTACACCTGCGCGCCATATGTACGACAAATTCACAGAAAAAGAAAGAGCTGGAAATACTGTATCCTGTCGATTATGTGACAGATAGCTGGCAGGCAATCATTGATGATCCTGATATCGACGTGATCCATAATTGTACGCCAAATGCCATGCATGATGAAATTAACAGGGCGACTATTCTTGCCGGCAAACATATTTATGCTGAAAAACCATTGAGTCAGACAGGTGCATCCGCAGAAGCGATTTATATGCTGGCAAAGAGCAAAGGTGTCGCCCATGGTGTGAATTTTCAGTACCGTATGAATGCCGCCGTTCACGAAATGCGTGCGAGAATCAGGAATGAATCTGACAGTAAGCGCATATTTGTCCAGGGGATATATTATCAGGATTCTGTCACACGGCATACAGATTATACCAAACGACAGATACCGGAGACTTCACCGGCCCGTGCGCTGCTTGATATTGGCATACACTGGGCGGATACGGCCATGTTTGTCATGGATCAGCCGATCAGGCGGGTCTATGCTCAGATGTATACCCATCATCCTGTGAGAATTGACCCTGAAACAGGAAAAGAAGTTGTCATCCGTTCCGATGATACAACAACGGTCATGCTGGAATTTGCCGATGGTACGCCTGGGATGGCTGCTTTTTCAAAATGTATGATGGGGCATAAAAATGACCTTGTGGTGACAGTGAATACCGAAGCCCATGAGTATACATGGAAGCAGGAGGCATGCAATCGTCTTTATATCGGCAATCGTGAAAGCGGTAACGAGAAGTTTTTTATTGGGAATAAGTATGGTCAGAAGGAAGCCGGACTTTATGCCGGACTGCCCGCCGGACACGATTATGGATGGCAGGACGCACAATATAACGCCATGGCAGCTTTTTACACGTCCATTGAAAATGGCAGCTACAGGAACGAAAAGCAGGACTATGCCACAATGGAAGACGGATGGCGCGCTGCGCGTTTTGTTGACGCATGTCTGATGTCAGCCAGAGAGAACAGGTGGGTTGAGTTGGGAGATTTTATCAATTAAAGGAGATGATAGCAGATGTCGGATAACAAAGAAGAAGATCAGATAAAATACCTTGCACATATTGATGGAGACAGAGAACAGACAATGGAGGAACATTCAAATGGTGTGGCAAAACTTGCCAGAGAATTTGCCGGTCAGTTTGGAAAAGAGGATTGGGGCTATGCTTGCGGTATACTGCATGACATTGGAAAGTATTCTCTTAAATTTCAGAATAAAATTCAGTCAGATTCTTCGATTCAGGTGGATCATTCAACGGCAGGGGCAAAACTATGCTTTGAAATGGGAGGTTTTTATCATATATTAAGTTATTGTATTGCAGGACATCACGCAGGTCTTCCTAACACAGGAAGTGCACTGGACGGAGCAAATGAGTCTTCGTTAATGGGAAGAAAACAAAAAAATATACAGGATTACAGTGCCTATAAAAAGGATATCAATAATATTCCTGAATTGAAGACATTACCATTTGATCCAGCCGGAGTAACAAATCCGCCATTTTCTCTCAGTGTATTCATTAGGATGCTTTATTCCTGTCTGGTTGATGCTGATTTCCTTGATACGGAAAATTTTATGAAAAACGGCCAAGTCGGACGGGATTCCGGAGAGAACATGAAAATTCTTCTGAAAAAACTGGAAAAATATATTTCGAAATGGCTGAATAATAAAGAATTCGATACAGTTAACGGGAGAAGAACAGAGATCCTGCAGAATTGTCTGAATTCCGGTGTCAAAGACAAGGGACTATTCAGGCTGACTGTTCCAACGGGCGGCGGCAAAACACTTGCATCACTGGCATTTGCACTTAAACATGCCGTAGCACATCATATGGAACGAATCATTTATGTGATTCCATACACAAGTATTATTGAACAGAATGCAGAAATATTTCGCACGATACTTGGTGATCAGAATGTACTGGAGAATCACTGCAACGTAGACTATGAGAATTCAGAAGAATTTAAACCGATGCAGCTTGCGTCTGAGAACTGGGATAAACCAGTGATTGTAACAACAAACGTACAGTTTTTTGAATCTTTATTCGCCAATAAATCATCAAAATGCAGAAAACTCCATAATATTTCAAATAGTGTCATCATATTTGATGAAGCACAAATGCTGCCGAATGATTATTTAAAGCCATGTATTGCTATGATGGAAGAGTTGCTGACCAATTATGGTACAAGCATTGTCCTTTGCACAGCGACACAACCGGCTTTGACAGAATTTTTCAGGAAAGATCTTCATTCTGCAGAATTATGTCCGAGAATGAATGAACAGTTCAGCTTTTTTAAAAGGAATGCTATTCATAATATCGGGACAATAACTGGGGATGAATTGATCGGAAAATTACAGCAGGAATATCAGTCACTTTGTATTGTCAACCGAAAGAAAAGAGCACAGACATTATATACCAAGCTTAAAGGTGAAGGTGTTTACCATCTGTCAACCACTATGTATCCGAAACATAGAAAGCGGGTTCTGGCTGAAATTCGAGGACGTTTGAAGGATAAAGAAAAATGTATATTAGTTGCCACCAGCCTTGTGGAAGCAGGTGTGGATCTGGATTTTCGTTCTGTATACAGACAATTAGCGGGTGTGGATTCTATTATACAGGCCGCAGGACGGTGCAACAGAGAAGGCAGAAATGTTTCAGAAGAAAGTATTGTATCTGTTTTTCAGTTTGACGGGAAAGAATACATGCCAGGGCAAAGACAACAGATGGATATCACACACAGCCTTCTTGCGGATCAATATAATATCTCAGGTCTTGACACCATTGATAAATATTTTAAGATGCTCTATCATTTTCGCGGAGACAGTCTCGACAAAAAGAAGATTATGAATGAGTTTAAAAATAATAATTATAATTTTGCGAAAGTCGGACGCGAATTCAAGCTGATTGAAGAAAATACAAAGACTGTTTTTATCCCTGTGGAGGAAGAGGCAAAAACAATTTTGCAGGAACTAAAATACCAGGGATTCACAAAATTAGGGATGCGTAAAGCCAATCAATATTGCGTGAATATTTATGACAACGAATTTGAGAAATATCTGGCAGCAGGTATGGTGAGGCTTGTCTCAGAAGATATTGAAGATTTCTATGAATTGGTAAGGCTTGATCAATATACGGAAGAGATGGGTTTAAACCTGAATATTGATCTTGGTATGGCAGTTATGTTTTAAATGGCAGTAGCCCCTCGAAAGGAAAAAATTCTCTCGGGGGGCTGTTTGTCCCTAATTATGGGAATTATAATTATTTCAATCCACAGATAACTCTGACAGAAGTAAGTGTAACACAAATAATAAAAGTATCCTAGATAAAATAAAATTTATTTTTATATTTCAATTATAATTCATATAACAATTTTAAATAATATATTGCATTCTAACATGTGATGTAGTATAGTAAACTTAGAATAATAAGAAGAATCAGTCGTGCAAAAAATATAGGAGGTGGTCGACAAATGATTTTATATCATGGCAGCACTTGATACAATAAAATTTATAAAGGGAGATGCTGTGTATGGGAACAAAGAATAACAACAATCTTTTTTTTACATGTAGCTTGATTGAGTATATAGGAAGAAAGGTAAAAAGGAAAAGAGGGGAGGTGACAAATTTTCTCGGGAAAGAAAAAATCAGTCAGATTTATGAGTATGCGGATGTTTTTCATTGTGAACCCATAGAAAAAGTGTCTGAAGAATTTATAGAAGAGTGTAAAATAACAGAGGGAAGTTTTGATAATGTAAAAAGCTGTCAGTATACTGTCCCTGATTATTGGGATATCGGAGAAGTATATGAACGGTTGATAGAAGATATTTACATGGATAATGAAATAGAACAGGGGATATGGGAAGTATATCATTCATGGATTGATGCTCATATTTCCAATTATAATACCGATTTTTACTATCAGCCAAGGGATTATATTGCGGCATGCTATAAGGAGGGCGAAATTTTATCATGAAAGACGGGAAGGAGACTAATCCATGGGAAAGGGAGTAAAGATAAAGGTATGGGGCGATTATGCATTGTTTTCAAGACCCGAACTGAAGGTTGAACGTTGTTCCTATGATGTCATGACACCTTCAGCGGCAAGAGGCATTCTGGAGGCGATATATTGGCATCCTGGTTTAAAATGGATCATTGATAGAATTTATGTGAATAAACCGATACGATTTACCAGTGTTCGGCGCAATGAAGTGAAAAGTAAAATCTCTGCGAGCAATGTCCTGTCTGTGTATAATGGTGCAAAAAAGCCTCTTTATATCAGTACAAAAGAAGATATCGTCCAGAGAGCCTCTTTATTGCTGTGTGATGTGGAATATGTGATTGAAGCTCATTTTGAAATGACGAGGCAGGCCAATGAAACAGATAACCCCGGAAAATTCAAAGATATTATCATGCGTCGCCTGCGAAGGGGTGAATGTTTCCATATGCCATATTTTGGCTGCAGAGAGTTCCCGGCTCATTTTTCCTTGTGTGAGGATGAGGATATTCACACTGCTTATGAAGATGTGGATGAGAAAGATCTTGGCCTGATGCTGTATGATATGGATTATAGTGATAAAGATAATATACAGCCTATGTTTTTCAGGGCAATTCTCAAGCAGGGCGTACTGGATTTAAGAAACTGTGAGGTGATGCGATGATTCTTCAGGCATTGGTAAAAGAGTATGAGAATCTGGCAGAAAAAGAGTTAGTGACAAGACCAGGATGGTGTCATGCAAAAGTATCCTATGGCATTGATCTGACTGCGGATGGCAGAGTGAAAGGCATCATCTGGTTAAAATCAGAAGAACAGCGTGGGAAGAAGAAAGTATGGATGCCGATTCCGGAAATGGTGCCGGAAATGGTGACACGTTCGTCAGGTGTATCTGCAAATTTTCTCTGCGATAATTCAAAATATCTGTTGGGCATCGATCAGGACGGCACCAATGACAGAGTGATGGAATGTTTTCTTGCGGCAAAAAAAAGACATTTTACTATTTTGAAGGATGTACCCGGTATCATGGCAAAAGCCATCTGTAACTTTTTTGAAAACTGGGATCCACGAAGTGCGATGGAATATCCGGAAATAAAAGAAAAATGGGAAGACGTAACTGACGGCGGCAATCTTATATTCTGTATGGGAATAGATAAAGCTCATGAGGATAGAGATATTGCTGATGCATGGATGCGCCAACAAAGTCATTCGAGCGAGGAAGATGGTATTTGCCTTGTGACAGGCAGGCGGTCAGAAATCTCCCGAATACATAAAACCATCAAAGGTGTACCCGGTGCCCAGTCAAGCGGTGCAGCCCTTGTTTCCTTTAATGCGCCGGCTTTTGAATCCTATGGAAAAGAGCAGAGTTATAATGCGCCTGTTGGAAAATATGCCGAGTATGCCTATACGACAGCCCTGAATTATTTGTTTGCCGAAAAGGAATATGCATTTGCGCTTGGCGATTCTATGGTTGTATTCTGGGCAGAAGAGGGCAAAAAAGAATATCAGGATGTATTTTCATTTCTGATTACGCCAAAGATTGATAATCAAAAGATGATTCATGATATTTTTGAAAAACTTCATTCCTATAAGTTCATCAATCTGGATGGTATACAGCTGGATAAGGAGCAAAAATTTTATATTCTGAGTCTGGCACCAAATGCAGCGCGATTGTCAGTGCGTTTCTTCTATGAAAACTCCTTTGGCAATATTCTGGATAATCTTTCGTGTCATTATGAGAGAATGAAAATTGTCAGACCTGCATGGGAAGACAGAGAATATCTTGGTGTCTGGCAGATGTTATACGAAACAGTTAATCAGAATTCAAAAGACAAGAAACCTGTTCCAAACACAGCAGCAATGGTTCTGCAGGCAATCATATCCGGCAGCAGATATCCGGCAAGTCTGTATTCAGACGTGCTGATACGTATACGTGCAGAACAGGGAAAAGTAACATGGGGACGGGCTGCGATTATTAAAGCTTATCTGATAAAAAATTATGAGTGGACGGAGGGAGCAAATTATATGGGACTTAACGAAGAAAGTAAGGAAACTGCCTATGTACTTGGACGGCTGTTTTCAGTATTGGAATCTATTCAAATGGATGCCAATCCGGGAATTAAAGCGACGATCCGTGATCGCTATTTTAATTCTGCATGTGCAACACCGGCATCTGTATTTCCGGTTTTGGTCAAGCTGAAAAACAGTCATATTAAAAAACTGGAAAGAGACAAAGGAAGCGCAAAAATATATTATGAACAGCTTTTGACAGAACTTATGGGCAAATTAGAAAGTTATCCAAAGAGACTGTCTCTGGAAGATCAGGGGAAATTTATTTTAGGTTATTATCATCAAACGCAGAAAAAGTACGAAAAAAAGGAGGATAAATAAATGAGCGAGGTTATTAAGAACAGGTATGAATTTGTAGTGTTATTTGATGTAGAAAATGGTAATCCTAATGGCGATCCTGATGCAGGCAATATGCCTAGAATTGATCCGGAAAGCGGTCTTGGACTGGTAACAGATGTATGTCTGAAACGTAAAATCAGAAATTATGTAGAAACGGTTAAAGAAGACGCAGTAGGGTACAAGATTTACATCAAAGAGGATGTTCCTTTAAACAGAAGTGACCGGACAGCGTGTGAAAATCTGGGCATTACGGAAACTGATGATAAAAAAGTAACTGAAGCACTGAAAAAATTAAAGAAAAACGATGATGGTGCAGATATTAAAATCAGGGATTATATGTGTCAGAATTATTTTGATATTCGGACATTTGGTGCTGTCATGACAACTTTTGTCAAAGCCTCTTTAAACTGCGGACAGGTAAGAGGCCCTGTTCAGATCGGATTTGCAAGAAGTATTGATCCTGTTATCAGTCAGGAAGTAACCATTACAAGAGTTGCAATCACAACAGAAAAAGATGCAGAGAATAAAAGTACAGAAATGGGACGAAAGAGTATCGTACCTTACGGACTGTATCGGGCGGAAGGATATATTTCGGCCAATCTCGCCCGCAGAGTAACAGGTTTCTCGGAAGATGACCTTGATCTGCTCTGGGAAGCCATCATCAATATGTTCGAGCATGACCATTCGGCAGCAAGGGGAAAAATGGCCGTTCGTGAATTAATCGTATTTAAACACAGCAAAGAACTGGGAGATTGTCCTGCATACAAATTATTTGATGCAGTAGAAGTTAAGAAAAATGATGATGTGGAGTATCCAAGACAATATAGGGATTATACAGTGACGATCCATCAGGAGGCAATTCCTGATACTGTAGAAGTAAAAAGGATGATTTAATGGAATATTCACAAGATGATTATTTAATGATCTCAGGCATTCAGCATTTTAAATTTTGCAGAAGGCAATGGGCACTTATACATATTGAGCAGCAATGGGCTGAAAATGAACATACCGTTGTTGGTGAATTAATGCATAAGAAAGCACACGATCCCTATCTTACAGAAAAAAGAAAGGATATCATCATTGCCAGAGCACTGCCTGTTTCCTCAAAAAGAATGGGAGTCAGTGGCGAATGTGATATTGTCGAATTCAGGAAATGTGCGGAAGGCATCCATTTGCATGGACACAGAGGAATGTTTTCGGTATATCCGGTGGAATATAAAAAGGGGAAACCGAAATTAATGGAAGAAGACAGGCTGCAGTTGGCCGCCCAGGCCATGTGTTTGGAAGAGATGTTTTCGACAGAAGTCCCGGAAGGAGCTATTTTTTACGGAGAGACAAGAAGACGGGAAATCGTAGAGATCACGTCAGAATTAAGAACAGAAGTTGAAAAAATGTTTCAGGAGATGCATCAATACTATGCCAGGCATTATACGCCAAAAGTAAAATACAGTAAATCATGCAACGCCTGTTCGCTGAAAGATTTATGTCTCCCCAAGCTTGGCAAAGCAGTATCAGTAGCAACATATATCGATAAGATGCTGAAGGAGGAGTCCGAATGAAAAAACTGTTAAATACACTGTACGTGACTTCGGAAAACAGTTATCTCGCATTAGATGGAGAAAATATTGTTGTATTGGACGATAAGACTGAGGTTGGCAGACTGCCGCTGCACAATCTGGAGGGCATTGTTTCTTTTGGTTACAGGGGTACCAGTCCGGCTCTCATGGGGGCGTGTGCAGAACGAAACATTTCGCTCTGCTATGTAAGTCCTCAGGGAAAATTTCTGGCCAGAGTTACCGGAAGAACAAAAGGCAATGTCATATTACGAAAACAACAATATGCAAGCATCCAGGACGATAATATCGGATTGAACATCGCGAAAAACTGTATTACAGGAAAGGTATATAATGCCAGATGGGTGTTAGAACGCGCAATTAGGGATCACAGCATGCAAATTGATACAGAAAAGGTAAAAAACGCATCAGAAAAACTAAATAATTCATTGGAGCTTATTAGAAATAGTCAATCAAAGGAGCAATTGAGAGGCTATGAAGGAGAAGCTGCCAGTATCTATTTTGGTGTATTTGACGAACTGATTTTACAGCAAAAGAAGGATTTCAGATTTCAAGGGCGCAATAAAAGGCCGCCGATGGATAATGTAAATGCACTTTTATCTTTTGTTTATACGCTGTTAACCACTAATATAACATCTGCATTGGAATGTGTTGGTCTGGACCCGTATATGGGATATTTACATACAGACAGACCTGGAAGAACTTCTTTGTCTTTGGATTTGATAGAAGAACTCCGTGCAGTTCTAGCCGATCGTTTTGTTTTATCATTAATCAATAAAAAAATTATTAGTGGGAAGAATTTTACACAAAAAGAAAATGGCGCTGTATTGATGGATAATGATCTTAGAAAAAAATTGCTGACAGAGTGGCAGAACAAGAAAAAAGAGACATTAACCCATCCTTATTTGAAGGAAAAGATTGAATGGGGGATGGTACCCTATGTACAGGCGATGCTTTTAGCAAGATATCTGCGCGGTGATCTGGATGGCTATCCGGTCTTTTTGTGGAAGTAAGGTGATAATCCATGTTGGTATTGGTTACATATGATGTGAATACAGAAACAGCTGCCGGAAGAGCAAGGCTTAGAAAAGTTGCAAAGCAATGTGTTAATTACGGACGCCGGGTTCAAAATTCTGTGTTTGAGTGCATTCTGGATAACGCACAGTGTGTTATGCTGAAAGCAATCTTAGCAGAAATCATTGATGAAAAAACGGATAGTCTGCGTTTTTACTATCTTGGTAATAAATATCAGACAAAAGTTGATCATATCGGCGTTGATAGAGGAACTCCTGCAGATCAAACGTTAATTTTATGAATTATGCCATATAGAGTAATTGTGCGAATGCTAAGCATACAGGAGCTTTCATAGAGATTCGCACCAAAAAACATATACAAAAATAATAGCAATTAATTTCTGGAGATTTACGTAAGTGAATTTATTAATTGCTATATAGTTACTTTTTACCAAAAAAGATAGAGTATATTTGGCAAATAGTGCTGTCGCTCCCTCCGCGGGAGCGTGGATTGAAATCGCAAGGCTGTCAGCATGTACGATAATCTCACTGGTCGCTCCCTCCGCGGGAGCGTGGATTGAAATTGTCCAACATATGTTGATTTCCAAATCTTGCCATTGTCGCTCCCTCCGCGGGAGCGTGGATTGAAATCGCCATGAATCGGATGGTGTCTATATTGATTATCGTCGCTCCCTCCGCGGGAGCGTGGATTGAAATCTGTTTGAAGCGGCGGTTGACTGCCAGTGTGAATGTCGCTCCCTCCGCGGGAGCGTGGATTGAAATGGATCCTGCTGTCCTCGATGGAATTGATATAATCGTCGCTCCCTCCGCGGGAGCGTGGATTGAAATCTCATAAGGCTGGAGCCACTGCTTCTTTACAAGCGTCGCTCCCTCCGCGGGAGCGTGGATTGAAATCTCTCCTGTGTGCAGAGGATTTTATACAATACTTCGTCGCTCC
>JAEDGN010000126.1 GCA_016297495.1 Coprococcus sp. | reverse complement strand
CTTCCGAAATTTCTCGGAACAACTTCCACCTGAACAGTATCTCCCAGTTCATAGGTACCGTTCTTCAGCCTGGCATCAGCAATGCTGATCTCCAGTTCCGGATCATCCACCTCTTCGACAACGGTCTTATCCGCATACACCTTGATGTCACCGGTTTCACGGTTCATGACAACCCGAATATTATCAGCTTTTCCATATTCATTTTTACAGGCGGCCACAAGGGAATTCTCTATAGCCTCCAGCAGAATCTCCTTGCTGATGCCCTTTTCCTTCTCTATATCGCCTAATGCTTTAATTAACTCGAGACCTTCATTCATTTTTTTCTAATTCCTCCTCTATTTTTAAACCCTTCTGTCAGAAGAAAAATGCCAGACGGATGCGCGCGATCTCGGATCGCCTGAAACACATTTCGGATTCATCTTCCATTTCCAGTGTTACTGTTTCTTCATCATAGGCCTTTAAAATACCGACAAATTCCTTTTCCTTATTGACGGCTTTAAAAAGCTTTACCTCCACCTCTTTGCCGATGCTTCTGGCAAAATCTTTTTCCTTCTTCAGTGGACGGTCAAGTCCCGGTGAACTGACTTCCAGAATATAGTTTTCCGAAATAAAATCCTCCTCATCCAGAAGATCACTGAGTGCCCGGCTGACCACCTCACAGTCATCCACTGTAATACCGTTCTCTTTGTCAATATAGGCCCGCAGGTACCAATTGGCGCCTTCCTTCACCCACTCAACATCTACAAGTTCGAAATCATATTTTTCAACAATCGGCATTATTAATGCTTCCGTCCTGCTTTCATAATCTTTCCTTGCCATAATACTCACTTCCTTCCTGGATCAGGATTCCCTTAACACGTACAAAGAGTGGACTCACGCCCACTCTTTGTAAAAGTTAATATACTATCCTGTTCATTGTACCACCAGTTTCTGAATTAATCAAGAGTAAATTTTCGATAAATATTCAGCTATGCAGCAATTCCTGTAAAAAGTATAGCGGAAGCTTGCTTACGCAAAGACTTTTTAACAGGAATTGATATATAGCGCTAGCGCGAAAGTCCGGAATAGCTGCGTATGCAGCGGTAAAAGGTGCAAAGCACCGTTCCGGACCTGCATAGCTGAATATTTTTTTCAGCAATTTAATACCCGAAATAATTCTGAAGCCTGTGCTTTCCGTCAAACAGATCATTATACTGCAGTATACGATATTGATTCCACAGTTTCTCAATTGTCTCATTATCCAGCCCGCCCTCTTCCGGTTTCAATAAATGAACCGCTTTGGCAGACAGGACGGGGATCGCTTTCTCCAGCTCATCCAGATATCTCTGGAAATCTGTCAGCGGCAGTCCTGCCGCCTTCAAAAGCCGCAATGCCAGATAATTGGCACTGGTCTCTTCTCCCTCTTCTTCTTCAATATCATAATTGGCCCATATGATATACGGTACCTTATAACGTTCCTTCCGATCATTGCCTGCTGTGTCCGTTGGATCACTCCAGTCCTTCAATTCTTCCGATTCAGTGAAATCATACCATTCCCCTTCTGTCTTACCATCATCAATGGCACTGACCACGTAATCCGCCGGCTGATGATCACCAAACATTAAAATAATCGTCGGCTCCTCCTGAGATGCAAAATATTTCACCAGCTGTTCAAATGCCTCATCAGAACGCCTGATCAGAGACAGATACTGCTCCGTGGCCGCCAGATAATAGCCGCTGCCGTCTACGACAGAAACATCAGGTACAAAATTATCATAACTTCTCGTATAGCTTCCATGATTCTGCATCGTTACATCAAAGAAAAACATTCTTTCATCTTCGCTTTTTTCTTCATACCGCTCAATGATTTTTTCGTAGGTAGTCAGGTCGCTTACATAGGTCCGGAGGATTTCCGGATGAGCGAAATCACTTTTAAAATACATTTCATCAAAACCCATGTACTGGTAGATCTTTTCACGGTTCCAGCCGCTGGCATAATAAGGGTGCAGCGCTACTGAAGTATAACCCAGACTTTTAAGCTGACTGCTCAGAGCAGGTATCTCACTGCGGATATACTGCTGATAAGGGATACTTCCTGTCGGCAGATAATACATGGACAATCCTGTCAGAAATTCAAACTCGGTATTCGCAGTGTTGCCTCCCTTAACCGAGGCATACATCCACCCCTTTTGTGTATTCTCCGACAGAGAATCCATGAAGGGCATCACTTCTGTATTTGTTTCATAATCCCCCAAAACCTTCAGATCTGAAAAAGCCTCGTTCATAATAACGATAATATTGGGCATCGCATCAGACTCTCCTGATGCATTTTCCAATTGTCCATCTTCCTTTATTTCTTCCTGTATGCCATTCAGTGTATCCTGAAAATAGTTTTCCGGCTTCTCCACCTTCAGATAACGCATATTGACCATAAAACTCAGTACAAGTCCGTTATTTCGGTACAGAACCGTTGGGGTAAAAAGGGTAGTATCCATTTTAAATACCGCAGCAGCTGCATCCGTCTGGACATACCCACCCAAAGCAAGCATACCAGCCATAAATGCAGCCGTTCCCGCCATCCTTAATTTGATCTGCGGGATCTTAAGCGTCATCTTTGAGCACAACATCCACAGAAGAATAAACAACAGGATAACATTACAGGCCCGTACAGTCAGCGTATACTCAAAATTATCCGCCACCGATGCAGCCACTCCAATCGAATACAGATCCCAGGGCAATATTGGTGAAGACCTGAACAGAATAACAAAATAATTGGCCAGTCCCGCAGCTGCCAGCAAGGCTGATCCTGCAATAATAGCCCATCCCGGTCTCCCAAGAATAAACATCATGAAACCAAAGAACAGATAATAAATCATTAAATTCAACTGAACAGGCCCTTCCCACATTTGGCTTAACAGATGGGTATAGCTTTCCACCAGCATAAAAACCGCAGCCGGTGCAAAAGCAGCCAACAGTACCTCAAACAATTCTGAAAAATGAAATCTGCAGAGATTCACTATCACCGCCGCCATAATAAATGCAGCCGACAGCCAGAACCACTCTCTGCCTTCATCTGCCGTTTTCCAAGCGTAAACTGTTATTGCCGTCATTACAATCAATACGGCTGCCGTAATCAGGACAGATTTTTTGTCCACAACAGGTTCTTCCAGTTCAACCGAATGTTTTATCTGCTCGGCCAGTCTTTTTTTCCACTCATTTGAAGAACCGGCCCGTTTCTTCTTATACTTTTTCTCTTTGCTCAATGCATGCCTCCTGTTTTTTTCATAGGCTTTATAACAAATTCAAATCAAAAATAGACAGCTGATTACTTTCCGGCAAATCTCCCAGAAGTCCCAGTTCTCCCATGGTATCAAGGACTGTCGCACTTACCTTTGCCCTCTGCCTGATATCGTCTTTTGACAGGAATGGTTCTCCCTTTGCCGCTACCGCCAGTGCCTCTGCAGCAATGCCGCCCATACCCTCAATAACAGAAAACGGCGGCAGCAGTTTTCCGTCCACCACCTGAAATTTAATGGCATCGGATCTGTACAGATCAATCTTCAAAAACTCAAAACCTCTGGCATAAAATTCCTGTACAATCTTCATATCCCTCAAAGTATCCTGATCTTTCTTGGACAAATTAGGATTCGCCTTGTAACTCCTGATATGGGCATCAATGGCCTGCTTGCCCTGACACAT
>JAEDGN010000125.1 GCA_016297495.1 Coprococcus sp. | reverse complement strand
TCTCGGAGAATAAATATGTCATCAGCTGCATGAACACTGATAAAGCCTGCATCTTCACTGATACGGGACGCCTGCATCTGATTAAAGTTGCTGATATGCCATTCGGCCGTTTCAGAGACAAGGCTGTACCGTTGGACAATCTGGGCAGCTACGACAGTTCCGGAGAAAATATCATCCATATATGCAATCTCGAAAGCATCCGTGAATCCAGACTGCTCTTTGCTACAAAAACAGGTATGCTGAAGCTGGTGACCGGCAGTGAATTCGATGTAACAAAGCGAACTGTTGCAGCTACCAAGCTGGCTGAAGGTGACAGCCTTATCGCGATCTGCACTGCAGACAATTTCAATCAGCTTGTCCTGCAGACGAAGAATGGTTATTTCATTCGCTTCCCTATGATAAACATTCCGGAGATGAAGAAAACCGCCATTGGTGTCAGAGGTATCAACCTGACCGCTGCCGACAGCGTGGAGGCAGTTTATCCACTGGACAGCAGCCAGGAATGTAAGATTATCCACAATGATAAGGAAGTTATCCTGAATAAGCTCAAACTTGCCAACCGGGGAGGAAAGGGTACAAAGATCAGGGTTTAATGATTACGATATTAAAGGGCTATGACAGCTGAAAATATTATCTTCTGTCATAGCCCTTTTTATTTTTATCCAATAATCTCCAGTTCCTTCGGATAATGATTCAGCACTTCACAGCCTTCTTCCGTAACCAGCACCAGATCCTCTATTCTGACACCTGTATTATCCGTCAGATAAATGCCCGGCTCGATGGAGAAAATCATACCCGGCTCCGCCTTCTGTGTATTCACACTGGAAACATCCCCGAATTCATGTTCATTCAAGCCTATGAAATGACCCAGACGATGATTGAAGTTCGGTCCGTACCCCTGATCTGTAATCAGATTCCTTGCTGTCAGGTCCAGCTCGCACAGCGGTACACCCGGTCTGATTTTTGCAATGGCAGCCTCATTGGCTGCACGTACAATATCGTATATCTTCCGGCACTCTTCACTGACCTCTTTATAGTAGAATGTACGGGTCATATCCGAACAATAGCTGTCCCTGATGCAGCCCACATCAAAGAGGACACAATCTCCGGCCTTCAGCACCGTATCGTCCGGTTCATGGTGAGGATCCGCCGCATTGGCTCCAAAGGATACAATTGGATCAAAGGAATAACCATCTGCTCCAAGTTCCAGATAAATCTTCAGCATACCATCGGCAACTTCCTTCTCCGTCACACCCTCATGAATCAATTCTCTGAATCGCGCCATAGCCTTATCATTGATATCCGAAGCCACCCGCATCTTCTCCTGCTCTATGGCATCCTTGATGCCTCTGGTCTGATCGACAGCCAGTGAAGCGTTAACAAATCCGGATGCGGCTTTCATCTCCATCAGCGGCAGCAGAAATCTGGCCTTCAGATCCTTATCCACGCCCAGCAGCGTTGTCTTATCCATATATTTTGCTACCATTTCCATAACCGGATCCGTATCGGAATACCATACCTTCTCAATCCCCACCTCCTGCGGTACATTGAAAAGATTGTTCAAAAAGAATCTATGCTGTCCATCCGCTCTCAGGTACAGGCCATAAAACCGCTCAAAAGGCGCCACATAGACCCCCGTCAGATAATATATGGACATTGGATCCACAATCAGCATCTGACTGAGTCCCATCTTCTTCAGGACCTCCATGACTCTTGCCACTCTATTTTCCTTCATAATCAGAAACTCCTTTCCTGTTATCATAATCACTGTCTCAATCAGTATATCACTTTATTGGTCAAAGTGCATCTATACTTTTGTAACTGTCCTGTCATTTTCTAATATCCAACAGTTTATGGTCATTAAATGAACCGTCTGTGGGATGCTGACAATACCTGGTACATGTCTCCGGATTTTCCGGATTCCAGACGATATTCTATAATGAATGAATACATTCTGTGATATACTAATAGTATATTGCCGCACGGTATATTCAAACCTGGCCTGTCAGAACCTGTATTACTTCACCACAGATCGAAAGGGGAAAATGTATGACCGCTTTAACAGCTTTTCTCAAATGGACCGCCTGGCCCATGACAGCTCCATCTTTATATGGCCCTTTTCATCTCATCTTCTTCCTGGCAGGGACAATTCTGGCACTTCTGGCTGCCTGGTTTCTGCGTGTTCCGAATTCTACCCGGAAATTTCATCAGATCCTTGTTTTAACCGGACTGATTCTCATAGCCGGAGAACTTTATAAGCAATTAATGAATTTCTTCATTGTGAACGAACAAAACTATGACTGGTGGATTTTCCCTTTTCAACTATGCAGCCTTCCCATGTACCTCTGCCCGCTGCTCCCCCTGATACATAATCCAAAAAGGCACAGAATACTCTGCACCTTTCTGCTGGATTTCAATATGATGGGAGCTATTGCCACGTTTATCGACCCATCGGGCATCTTTCACAGTTACTGGACGCTGACCCTTCACGGAATCATCTGGCATCTGATTCTCATTTTTATTGGATTTTTCATTCTATTCAGCCATCAGGCCGATCTGACATATCAGGGCTTTTTTTCAACACTGCCCCTTTTTGCAGTTTTCTGCGTCATTGCAGAGCTGCTGAATGCCTTGCTTCATTCCCATGGAAACATCGATCTGTTTTATATTTCGCCATGGGAAATGTCCACACAGCTGATTTTTGGCGATATTGACCGGCTGCTTGGCCGTCCTGCAGGCACAGGCATTTATATTCTGGCCATGATTGCAGGTGCTGCACTTATTCATTATCTGTCAGCTTTGTTTGAAAAATGTTGTCCGCCTGTCCGATAATCAGAAAATGATTTTACAATACCTGCTATGCGCATCAGATAGATCCCCACAGTCATCGCCACTACAGAGCCGGGGACAGATGTCAGAATGGCATTGGCCGCCAAACCATCGTCCCCGCCCATACTCTTCGTCATTATAAACACATTCATTGCCGTCGGAACCGCAAACAGAACGAATACCGACACAATTTCCTCCTGCGGCATCCCCAGGCATATGGCAATCAACGTCATGATCAATGGTCCCAGTACCAGTTTGAACAGCATAGTCAGACGAATGACCTTTTCCTCTCCTTTTATGGAATTGCCTACCATCCGCGCACCAATCATCAGCAGTGCCATCGGTGTGGCAATGGCGCCAAGATAGGTCAGTGATTTTTCAGCCGCATACGGCATCGGAAGCCCCGTCAATCCGTACAGCACACCAAATATAACTGCCAGGATCATGGGATTCTTCAGGATATCCAACAGCAGCTTTCCGGGTTTTAACTTCGACATATCTCCACTATACCAGGACAGGATCAATACACCGAGAATATTATAAACCGGCAGCACAAAGGTCAGTATCAGCACTGAGCAGGCTACATAATCTGTCTGCAGAATATTCTGTATGATCGGCAGACCGATATAGATATAATTGCCTCTGTAAGCACTGTGGACTGCCGCCGCAATGATCCGCCCGTCATGAAAACAACGACTGATGACCAGCCATGCAGCCAGGAACACACCAATGGTACCGCCCACTGTCACCAGAATGAATCTCAGATTCATCAGCTCCATAAAATCACTGGTGGCCACATCGAGAAACATCCGGGCCGGAAGGGCATAATAAAAGACAACATTGGAAATGGACCCGACAAAATGCTCATCCACCGTTCCTCTTTTACGCATCGCATATCCCACCAGCACAACAATGAAAACAGGCAGCACTGTATTGATGCTGAATATCAAATCATTGATTATCTCACTCAAAACTCTCTTCTCTCCCATATGAAA
>JAEDGN010000041.1 GCA_016297495.1 Coprococcus sp. | reverse complement strand
CATGCATATGCCCTTCGTCATATTCCGGCTGTTCCGGAATCAGCACATCAAAATCACAGGCGTCAATGCCACATTTGCTGCTTCTGCCAATCTTCACCTCATATCCGTCTACATGCAGTGAATCCAGTGACTGCATCAGCACTTCCTTATCAGCTCCCAAATCCAGCAGTGCTCCCACTGTCATATCACCGCTGATTCCGGAGAAACACTCCAGATATAATACTTTTTTACTCATTATTCTTCCCCTTTACTTGATTTTTCATCTGGTATATACGATTTAACAGCCAGCCGGTTGATCTGTGTACTTATATAACCGGCGCCGTAACCATTATCAATATTGACAACTGTAATCCCGTTGGAACATGAATTCAGCATTGTCAGAAGGGCTGACAATCCACCAAAATTCGCGCCATATCCAACAGATGTCGGCACCGCGATGACCGGCACCTCCACCAGTCCTGCCAGCACGCCGCCAAGGGCTCCTTCCATACCGGCAACAGCAATGACGCAATTGGCTTTTCTGATATCCTCCAGCTTGGCAAACAACCTGTGAATACCTGCAACACCCACATCATAAAATCTGTCCACACGGGTTCCAAAATACTCGGCCACCTGCGCTGCCTCCTCAGCAACGGCAATATCCGCCGTTCCCGCCGTACACACTGCAATTCTACCGATCCTCTCCTTACCCGGCTTCTCAATCTTCAAAATTCTTGACAGAGGATCGTAGACCACCTCCGGTATCACGGCTCTTACCAGATCATACTGTGCCTGAGATGCCCTGGTACCCAGTACCTCCGTATCCTTCTCATAAAATGTCTTAAAGATCTTCAATAAATGCTCGTCAGATTTGCCGCTGCAGAAAATAACTTCACCGAATCCCGATCGTATCTGGCGATGGTGATCCAGCTTGGCAAATCCCAGATCTTCATAAGGCAGCTGCTTCAACTTTTCTGCCGCATCCGATAAAGATACCTTATCGTTCTTCACATCCTCCAGCAATTTCATGACATCCATAATCCACAGACTCCTTCCCCTTCATCAAGCAGTATATTACAGAACAACAAAAAAGCCACGCAAACGCATACAGAGACCCGTATGTTCCCGCAAACATACGGCTCCTGTGACTGTATACGCCTTCGTGGCCTGCACACTTCATTGTCGAAATCAACATCCCCGCCGGCTTCGTACCGGCTTGCTTCTAATATTCTAACATATCTGCCGACATGCGTCAATTAAGATCATCCCGACGGTTATTTTATTTCATACTGGCTTTATGCAAATTCAGTTTTAATGATCTTTATTCGTAATAAATGCATCATAGATCACTCTGATGGCATCCTCAAAATACTTTTCCTTGACACCGATGATGATGTTCAGCTCACTGGATCCCTGATCGATCATCTTAATATTGATATTGGCCTTTGCCAGCGCATCAAACACTTTGCTTGCAACACCACGTGTATCCCGCATTCCGCGGCCTACAACAGCAATCAGCGCCAGTCCTGACTCCAGATCCAGCAGATCCGGATGGACAGCACGGTGGATTCCGGAAATTACCTGCTGCTCCTTATGTTCAAACTCTGACTGATGAACAAAGACAGTCATCGTATCGACCCCTGAAGGCATATGTTCAAAGGACAGATTATTATCCTCAAATACCTGAAGTACCTTTCTTCCAAATCCAATCTCAGAATTCATCATATCCTTCTCGATATTCAGAGAAGCAAAACCTTTTTTGCCGGCAACACCCGTAATGGTGTACTTTGGCTTGCGGCATGTACTCTCCACGATCAACGTACCATTGTCATTCGGGCAATTAGTATTGCGGATCTGGATCGGAATACCCTCCTTACGGACAGGGAAGATGGCATCTTCATGAAGAACCGTTGCTCCCATATAGGACAACTCGCGCAGTTCCTTGTATGTAATCGTCTCAATAGCTTCCGGATTATCAATGATTCTTGGATCCGCTATAAGGAATCCGGACACATCCGTCCAGTTCTCGTAGAGATCGGCACGTACAGCCTTGGCAACAATAGAGCCTGTGATGTCTGATCCGCCTCTGGAGAAAGTCGTGACCACACCATTGTCCTGAGCGCCATAGAATCCCGGAATAACAGCATATTCCACATCCTTCAGTCTGGAAGACAGAATCAGATCTGTCCTGTCAGCCTCAAAATTGCCTGCATCATCAAAACGGATAACCGTAGCAGCATCCACAAATTCAAAGCCCAGATATTCTGCCAGCACGATACCATTCAGATATTCACCTCTGGAAGCCGCGTAATTCCTTCCTGCTTTTAACAGAAACTGTTCACGGATAGCTTCAAATTCATCATCCAGGCATAAATCAAGTCCCAATCCCTCAATAATCTCATCATAACGTGCCTTGATAGCTGCCAGTGCTTCATCAAAATCCTTACCGGCTTCAGCCAGATCATAGCAGGCATATAACATATCTGTTACTTTCGTATCACCATCAAAGCGCTTACCCGGTGCAGACGGAACCACATATCTCCTGTGGGTATCCGCATGAATAATATCCGCAACCTTTCTGAACTGATCGGCACTTGCCAGTGAGCTGCCGCCAAACTTCACAACAATCTTCATCTCTCTATTTCCTCCATATATCCTGTGTAATGACTGCCCTCCGCTCCTGACAGTTCCATTTATGACCAAGTCATTCCTTTCCCGCTTTACGCAGTTAAAGGCTCTGCTTTATAAAATACACTATTTCAGAGGATAATCAAGTATTTTTTTTAATTTTCCTGATTTTCCACTGGATTTTGTCAATATATATGCTAATATATGTCTATTGAATTTTAATTTACCACTTTAAAGAGGAGACATATACTATGAATACAAAAGCAATGCGTAGTAATCTGATGCTTGTTCTGACTGCTTTTATCTGGGGTGTAGCCTTCGTTGCCCAAAGCGTGGGCATGGATTATGTGGGGCCCTTCACTTTTATTTCTGTCCGCAATTTCATTGCTGCTCTGGTACTGCTGCCCTGCATTCGATTACTTGACAAAGTCAATCCGCCTGCCCCTTCCCGGGAAGACAATAAAAGCAGTCACGGTGGCCCGACACTGATCATCGGCGGCATCGTCTGCGGCATCTGTCTGGCTGTTGCCAGTGCTTTCCAGCAGATCGGCATCGCCTATACCACTGTAGGAAAAGCAGGATTTATTACAGCCATGTACATCGTCATCGTCCCGATCCTTGGTCTGTTTATCGGAAAAAGAGTCCGCATCATTGCATGGATCAGTGTGGTCATCTCCGTTGTTGGTCTGTATTTGCTGTGTATGACCGAAAGTCTTTCCCTGAGCAAAGGCGATCTGCTTGTTCTGATCTGCGCTTTCTGTTTTTCACTGCACATCATGGCCATTGACCATTTTTCACCAAAGGTTGACGGTATCCGCATGTCCTGCATCCAGTTTTTAACCTGCGGTATCATCTGCGCATTTCCGGCTCTGCTGACAGAATCGCCGGATATACACAATATCCTGGCTGCCTGGCTGTCGATCCTCTATGCCGGTGCCCTGTCCAGCGCTGTTGGTTATACACTGCAGATCGTAGCACAAAAAAATACGGATCCTGTCATTGCATCTCTGCTGATGAGTCTGGAATCCGCATTCTCACTGCTGGCAGGATGGGTTCTTCTGAATCAGCGTCTCTCCGCAAGGGAGATGTGCGGCTGCGCCCTCATGTTCGTGGCTATCATCCTTTCCCAGCTGCCGGAGAAAAAATAAGATTATTTTTTCAAAATCAGTCCAATCGGGCAATGATCGCTTCCCATGACCTCCGGATAGATCACACTGTTTTCTATGGCATCTGCATAATCCTTCGATACGACAAAATAATCAATACGCCACCCGATATTCCGTTCCCTTGCCCGCATTCTGTAGGACCACCATGTATACTGATCCTTCATATCCGGGTACAGGTAACGGAAGCTGTCCACAAACCCTGCCTCCAGCAGCTCACCAAACTTTCCTCTTTCTTCATCGGTAAATCCGGCGTTGCCCACATTGGTCTTTGGATTCTTCAGATCTATTTCCTCATGAGCCACATTCAGATCCCCGCACATGATAACCGGTTTTATTTTGGCCAGCTCCTGCATATAGGCCCGAAGCTTATCCTCATAGATCATACGGTATCCCAGCCTGTCCAGCGTCCGCTGAACATTGGGCGAATAACAGGTCATCATATAAAAATCCGGAAACTCCAGGGTAATCACCCTGCCTTCATCATTGTATTCCCCATGAATACCATACACAACAGACAACGGCTCCTCCTTTGAGAAAATCGTTGTTCCCGAATACCCCTTTTTGTCTGCACAGTTCCAGAACTGATGATAGCCCGGAATCTCCACTGTCATCTGCTCCTGCTGCATCTTATTTTCCTGAATACAGAAGATGTCTGCATTCTCTTTCTCAAAAAATTCCATAAATCCTTTGTTCAGGCAAGCCCGAAATCCATTCACATTCCAGGAAATCAGTTTCTTCATCTTTCTACGCTCCATATCCAAAACTCCGCCGGAATATCTCATCAAGCGTCGCCAGTAAAACCCCATCTTCAACTTCTGAATAGTGCTTTTCTTCCACAACCGCCCCCCATTCGTTCGTGCCGTTATGATATCTTACAATCTGAATATCATCCATATAGCCATCCTCATCCATATGACCAAACACGTGGAATTCCTTATCTTCATAATCGATGACATCCAGGAATGTCCAGTCCTGATCAAAAGTAATCTCTGCCATATCCATACCTTCCTTTCAATTAAACAGCTAACAACATTTTAATATATCACCCTGTTTTGTTCAATCCTCATTCCATTATTTACATCCCTCTTACATATTATAGTGCAAGACTCCTTCTTGTATAAACACAAAATTACCGGCGGTAAAAACCGCCGGTAAAAAATCGGGAAGTAATATGTAAGTGTGTAAACAGTTTTCTATTATAATGAATTATAAATCAATGATAACACCCGGATTCAGAATATTATTCGGGTCAAAAGCTCTCTTGATGCTCTTCATAATCTCGATAACATGCGGTGTATACTGAATATCCATATATGGCTTTCTTGTCTTGCCGGTACCATGCTCAGCAGTGATTGTTCCGCCGTATTTGATAGCTGCCTTATAAATATCACGACGCATATCATCCGCCCATTCAGGCACCTTTCCATCCACCATAAGAATAAAATTATGGAAATTGCCATCGGCTACATGGCCGAAACGAGGTGTCGTTGTCCCGTATTTTTCTGCAATAGCATCAAATTCACGCATGAGATCACCGATATTGGCCACCGGCACGGCTGTATCCAGAGAATCCACAAATATAGGTTTGTAAACCTCATAAATAGCAGAACGGATATCCAGCAGATTTCTCTGCTGCTTGCTGTCCTCGGCAATGACTGAATTCAGAGCGCCATTGGCCTCACAGATTTCCGCAATTGTTCCGGCAGTCTCATACAGACCATCTTCCGTTGCTTCTTCCACAAGATACAGCAGATCCACCGTACCCTCATCATTCATCGGCCAGGTTCTCTCAATATGCTCTGCTGTTCCAAGAGATATGGCACGATCCATATATTCAACCGCCAGAGGGATAATACCGGACTTCTGTACCTCTCCCACGGATCTCACCGCATCTTCCGTTGTCTTAAAGGAGCAGACAAGGGCTCCTGTATACTCCAGACGCGGATATAACTTCAATGTGGCTTCCAGCACAACAGCCAGCGTACCTTCCGAACCGATGAGCAGATGCATCAGATCATAGCCCATATTGTTTTTCATGAGTTTGCCGCCAAGCTGCACGATCTCACCGTTTGGCAGACAGACTTTCATACCTTTAATGTAGTTACGCATAATACCATGCTTAACAGCGCGGACACCGCCTGCATTTTCAATACACATACCGCCCACATGGGCACCCTCATCACCCGGATGACAAGGGAAATACAGCGAATGTACGTTCTCACTCAGATATTCGTTGAGACTGGCCAGTGTCACACCTGTCTGACAGGTGATCATCATATTGATTTCATCAACTTCGATGATCTTTCTGAAGCTTTCCATCGTCATGATCACAGACGGCTGTGTCGGAATAGCCGCACCACAGGCACCCGTACCGCCTCCTCGCGGAATAATCGGAACCTTTACCTCATTGGCCCATTTCAATATTTCTGATACCTCTTCATAAGTCTTTGGACGGACAACCAGGCAGTCCTCACAGGCCTGCGGACGAACATATTCTTCTGTTTCATCATATAAATAACGTCCAATATCTGCTTTTTCAAAAAATACATTTTCCTTACCGCAGATACCGATCAATGCGTCTATATATTTCTGTTCCATAATCTGAACCCCTTTCAAAATACCATTAAACTGCTTCTTCAGCAAGTTCTGCTGCATGTTTTTTCTTATAAAGCTGGGTAACAATTGCGTTGATCACACCAATCACCATGACAACAGCTGCATAGATAAAGATGTTTCTATAACCGTCATTGCCGAAATGATCCAGCCAGTAACCATAAAGAACGAAGATAAATAAATCAGGACAATAACCAATCGCACATACAACACCGGATGTCGTTCCCGCATATTTACGAGGAATTTTTAATTCAGACGGTACTGCAAACATGGAACCACGGGCCATATAAGTCAGGATACCGGCTGCAAGCGTGAGAATGATCAGCACATTGGCATTGGTGCCCGCAGGCATCAGCATGAAAGCAACAACCATAACAACGGCCGCACCAAGGGAAACACCTACAACAGTAGAAACGGATTTGATCTTATCACCCAGCCATCCGCCGACCGGTGCACCAATAAAACGTGTACCATACTGACGGAAAATAGAAAGACCACCTGTAAACACAATAGAAACACCCAGAACGTTACTGAAATATGGTGTATAGTAGGACAGTGTACAATACATGGTATATGTAGCAAATACAGCAATACCGGACATCCATGTACGTGGATCTTTAATAATATTTACCCAGTCATGTACACCCATCTTGGTATTGATAACCTCTGTATCGCCTGCTGCAGCTGCCTTGCCAGGATCCGGCACCAGAATAGCCAGCGCAATAACAGCAATTACACCAAGAACCGCATAACCGATGATGGCCGCTTTCAGACCGGCAACACCGTAGTATTTGTTCGAGAAATAAGCAAACAGATACAGCGCGATAAAGTTAACAATAACATTGGTAATACCACAGAAAGCCTCTGTGAAGCCAAAAATTGTTCCCTGCTGATTTTCTGTACCAACCAGACGTGTCAGTTTTGTATGAGCCGGGAAGTACAGGAACAGGCCGGCAATTGCAAAACCGCCCCAGATCACAAGTGAGAATGTGTAATTCATATTCAGGGCAAAAATAACATTCAGGGCGCAGATTGCCAGCATGGACACAATGTAAATCTTCTTCGTATTGAATTTATCACTGAGTGCACCGCCAATTGGAGCCAGAAGGTTACCAATACCAAAGATTGTAATAAGATAACCCAGCTGCTGATTGGTACACTGCAGTGCCTCAACAAGTGAATCATAGAAAACATACTGGATAAACGGTGTTGCATAGACAACTGTATATCCCAGACCAAGAAACAGAATGATCACAAGCTGTTTTACACTAAGCGCTGTTTTTGTGTTTGAATTTGTACTCATAATAAGCCCCCTCTTTATTATTGATTTTTCTCAATCATTGTACCTTCACGAAGAATGCCAATTCCAAATAACGCCAATATGATAGACAATATCGGATTGACATAATTCAGTACAGCAAATTTCCAGTACTCTCCTGCACCGACTCCCAATGCAGCCAGTACAAACATACTGGTGGTAGACCACGGAACAAAGTACTGCGTTAATGTTCCGCCCTCCTCCAGAAGCCTCGACAGCATTTCCTTACGTAATCCGCGTTTCTCGAAGGTCTCCCTGTAAAGATTGCCATTGACGATAATAGAAAGATAGACCTCTCCCATGGTCAGAGTTCCGATTGTTGTACTGGCGATAACGACCGGCACCAGGGAGGCATCTCTTTTAACCTTTCCTATAATAATGGCAACAATTTTCCTCAGATATCCCACATGTTCCATGACACCGCCGAAAGAAATGGCAATGCAGGAGAGAGAGAAGGTATACATCATACTCTGAATACCGCCCCTGCATATAAGGGAATCAACAATATCCACCCCTGTAGATTTCGCATAACCATAATTGAGACCTGCCACAACATCTCCCAGTGGCTGTCCCTGAATTGTAACTGCCAGGATCACAGCCAGCAGGCTGCCAATGGCCATTCCCGGTATCGCCGGAAACCGGATGGCATTTAAAATTAAAAGGACAATAACCGGTATCAGTAAGATCGGTGTGATCGTAAAATTTTCTTCTATCGTACGTGTAAAAATTCCGATCGTTTCCGGGTTCATTTTCCCATTCTGATAAGACATACCAAGAACGGTAAAAGCCACAAACGTAATAATATATGCCGGTATCGTTGTATGGCACATGGCACCGATATGTTTGTGGAGTGTCGTCCCGGCAGCGGCAGGTGCCAGATTGGTCGTATCGGATATAGGTGACATCTTATCCCCGAACGCGGCGCCGGATATGACCATACCTGCCGTCACCGCCGGCGGAATACCCATTCCACTGCCGATCCCCATCATGGCCAGTCCCATGGTACCAATGGTTCCCCAGGAAGTTCCTATGGACATGGAAGTTATACTGCAAAGCAGCAGCCCCACCGGCAGGAATACAGCCGGCTTAATATACTGCAGTCCATAATAGATCAGAGCCGGTACGGTTCCTGAGAAAATCCATGAAGCAATAATAATACCTATAAATATAAAGATTATCATTGCGGACATGGCCTGCCCCAGTGCTTTTTTCATAAATCCGACAAGATCATCAAAGGAATATCCCAGTGTACCTGATACAAGGCATACAAAAATTAAAGCCAGAAGTAAAATAATGTGAATATCATATTGTAATATGACAACGCCAGCCAAAATAATGGCAATGGCCGCACCAAAAACGATCAATGACAACAAAGTTCCCGGTTCCCGTTTCTGTTTTTCCGATTCGGACATAAAACCACTTCCTTTGTATCTATTCGTTCTATTGTCCGGAACTTCGTTCCTTCTTTTGGACAAAAGAAAAAGATAATCTCTTTATCTAGTGAAGCAAACCTGCTTCCAACGCCTGCTGCCTCAGTTCATCCCGATAATCCGGATGGGCAATGGCAATCATAGCCTCCACCCTCTCTTCAACCGGACGATTGAACAAATTGGCAATTCCCTGCTCAGTTACAATATACATAACATCGGTGCGGGGAACGGTTACAATTTCACCCGGCGGCAGATTCAGCGTAATTGTTGACCTGTAACTGCCATCCTTCATCTTTCTTCGGGACGGCATACACAAAAAGCTTTTGCCTCCCGGAGACATATTCCCGGAACGAATACAGTCAAGCTGACCGCCTGTTCCTGAATACTGCCTGTGTCCAATGGTCTCTGAACATACCTGACCCGTCAGATCCACCATCATACAGCCGTTGATGGCAATAAAATTCGGAATATTGCCCGCAACAGACGGACTGATGATCTCATCCACAGGCCCCAGCTTCGGAATACCCGTCAGTGCAAAATCATACGTCTCCTGATTACCCAGAATAAAGGCTGCCGTTACTCTGTCTTCATCTACAACTCCCTGTTTTGTCAGATACATCAGAGATTCCGTAAGCATCTCCGTCTGAACACCCATATGTTTTTTGTCAATCAGACCATACGCCACCGCATTGGCCACACCGCCCACGCCAATCTGAAGGGTGGCGCCATCGGGAATCAGCGGCAGAATATAGCTCGCAATCACACGGTCCTGATCGCTCACCGGCGGCTGAATATATTCATACAGCGGGTGATCACAACGGCAAATGGCATCCACCTCACTGACATGAATTCTGTGCTTCCATCCGCTCACCCGGCGCTGATAGCTGTTAACCTGAACGATAATCCTGTCAACAATATCCGCCACCTTACCGTTCCAGGCCACGCCGGTACAGCCATAATACATATAACCCTCTTCATCAGGCTCTGTCACCTCACAGATCATGACATTCGCCTTATAAACCTCGCTGATCGCTCTGTAGGAGTCCGCAAATCTGACAATATTGGCCCGGATATTCCCCTCATCCATCCAAGCACGTTCAAATGATCCCAGAAAAAGTGTATCATAGGACACATGTCCACGATACTTCCTGCTCTCGAAGCACTTATACTGCGTCAGTGAAAAATCTCCCACCAGCTGTACATTCTCCAGCTCTTCATACCGGTCTGTCACCGCATCAACGATCTGCGGCGCACCTGAAGTCAAAGCACCGACCCAGACAACATCTCCCGATCTGACCAGCCGTGCCGCCTCCTGCGCAGTCGTCAGCTTCTCTTCATAAATCCCCTTCCAATCCATCACATTCCTCCCCTGTTTTAATTTAAGAACTATTAATTTCGGAACGCTGTTCTATTTTCTTTATGATAAACGATAGTTCCTGCCCTGTCAAGTCAATTTTTTGACAATTATCATAACCATCCCACTTAAAAAAGCGGAAGGTCTGATCTCCTCCCGCATTTTTTATAACATTCGCTGCTATAAACTTTTAAAAATTAACGGATATTCTCTTTGCAATATTGCAGACCGCCGCTATCCGTTCTTCAAGATTCCCCGCCAGGATTCTGCTTGAAGGCCCCGAAAGAGATATGGCAGCCACCGCTTCCCCATTACGGTCCAGTATCGGCGCACCGATACAGGTCAGTCCTATCTCCAGCTCTTCCCGGTCAATCGCATAGCCCTTCTCGCGGATCAGTGCCAGCTCGCTCTTCAGGTTGTCCACGGTTTTAATCGTATAAATTGTATGTGAATTCAGCGGATGTTTCTCATAAACACTCAGGTCGACATCCCTGCTGAAAGCCAGCAGACACTTACCGATTGCAGAACAATGGCATTCACTGCTGGAACCCACCGGCGGATTAACTGTCAGTACCTGATTCGGACTCTCAGCCTTGTAGATGATCACACTCTTATAGATGTCATCCGGATTCCGCTCAAGAACTGATACATTCACCACCTCATGATAAAGCTCATACAATTCTGCGGCATAGGGACCGATGATTTCACGGATCCCCATTTTATTTTCAACACTCTTTCCAAGAGTAAAAAGCCTGGTTCCAAGCCAGTATTTATCCGTCTCAGGGTTCTTTTTCACAAATCCCCTCGCTTCCAGTGTGGTCAATGTACGGAATACCGTGCTTTTGTATACCCCAAGATCATTGGCCATCTGTGTGATACTGGTCTCCTTTCCCTCGTTATAGAGATAAATCAGAAATTCCAGCGCACGATCCACCGATTGAATAATATCTGATGCCATCTTAATCTCCCCTCCTCTTAAACCACACTTTATGTAAAATTGCACAAAAGTCATATTCTCATTTTAATAACGGTACATTCAATTGTCAAGTCTGTCAATTTTTATGAATTGTATTATTTTTTGTTTTTCAGCTTGACATTGCCTTGTTTTAAGGTGTATTCTAATTTTAGAACGCTGTTCCATTTTCATTTTGGTAATGAATTGGAGGAAAAGTAAATGAAGGTTGAAATCAACAGAGAACGCTGTAAGGAATGTGGCCTTTGTATTTACCACTGCCCGAAAAAAGCCATCAGTAAATCGGATTTTCTGAATGCAAACGGTTACTATTCCGTCCAGATCGACGATGAGCAATGTATTGCCTGCGGCATTTGTTATACAACATGTCCGGATGGTGTATTTCATGTATTAGGATAATTTGAAAGGAGCGTGTCAATCAATCATGGCAGAAATGATGAAAGGCAATGAAGCAATCGCGGAAGCGGCAGTGCGTGCCGGTGCACGTTTTTATGCAGGCTATCCGATTACGCCTTCCAGCGAAATAATGGAATATTTATCCTGGAGAATGAACGAGGTCGGCGGTGCATTCGTCCAGGCAGAAAGCGAACTGGCCGGCATTAACATGGTTATCGGTGCATCCGCATGCGGCGTCCGTGCACTGACTGCCTCTTCAGGACCTGGTATTTCCCTGAAGCAGGAAGGTATCTCCACTTTATGTGACGAAGGACTGCCTGCTGTTGTTATTACTCAGGTGAGATACGGCAATGGTCTGGGCACCCTTTTTACCTCTCAGTGTGATTACAACAGAGAGACCCGCGGCGGCGGCCAGGGCGATTACCGCTGTATCGTATTATGTCCTTCTTCCATCCAGGAATTTGTGGACCTGATGCTTCCGGCTTATGAACTGGCTGAAAAGTACCGGATCGTGACCATTATGATGGGCGAAGGCACTCTGGGGCAGATGATGGAACCTGTCACCCTTCCTGATTTTGTGGAAGTGAAAAGAACTCCATGGGCTTTAAACGGCCATTATACTTATAAGAAAATCGGTATTTTTGAACGTGATTCCATGGCTGAAGCCGTAGATCTGCGTGAGAAATATGCTGCGATCAAAGAAAACGAACAGCGCTGGGAAGAAGAATCTATCGAAGATGCCGACTATGTATTTGTCGCCTACGGTGTCCCTGGCAGAGCCACCCTTGGTGCAGTGCGTGAGCTTCGGGCTGCCGGTGAAAAAGTCGGCCTGATTCGTCCGATCACTGCATGGCCATATCCGGATAAGGCATTTACCCGCATCAATCCGGATGTAAAGGGTATTATTACCGTGGAAGAGAATGCCACAGGACAGATGATCGACGATGCCGCCCTCGCTATTAAGAAAACACATAAAGACAGAAATATTCCTGCTTATGCGCTGACATACGTTTATAATACACCGCCGATAAGCCGGATCAAATCCGATTATTTCAGAGTTAAAAACGGTGAAATCAAGGAGGTGTACTAATATGGCTAACTCTCGTGAAAGAAAAGTTCCTGCTCTTGTGGATAAACCAATGGACTTCTGTCCGGGCTGCGGACATGGCATCGTCAGCCGTCTGATTATTGAAGCCCTTGAAGAACTGGATCAGCTGGATAATATTATTTTCCCTATTGGTGTCGGATGTTCATCCAACCTGGGAGCCGGCCTGGAATGTGACCGTCTCCACTGCTGTCACGGACGCGCCGGCGCTGTTGCCACCGGCATGAAGCGTGTGAATCCGGACGTTCTCATCGTTTCCTATCAGGGCGATGGCGATGCCTATAATATCGGTATCGCAGAAACCTTCAATGCGGCATACCGCGGGGAAAATATTACCGTTATTGTCATCAACAACACCAACTTTGGTATGACCGGCGGTCAGATGTCTCTGACCACCATGGAAGGTCAGAAAACAGCCACCTCTGTTTATGGCCGTGACTGTTCCGTCACCGGTTTCCCGATCCGTTTCCCTGAAATGGTTGCCCGGGAATTTCCAAATGCAGCCTATGCGGCCCGCGGAACGGTCACAACACCGGCCAATATTAATAAATTAAAGGGCTATATTAAAAATGCACTTCAGGCACAGATGAATCATGAAGGCTACTCCGTTGTCGAAGTCCTCTCACCATGTCCGATCAACTGGGGACTCTCGCCGGTCAATGCCATGAAACGTATTGAAGACGAACTCATTCCTTACTACCCGTTGGGAGAATTTAAAAAGAGAGGGGAGAAAAAATAAGATGAAAGAAATCATATTTGCAGGCTCCGGCGGTCAGGGTGTATTGACATCCGGACTGATCATCTCCGATATTGCTGCCAGCGAAGGTATTAACGTAACATGGGTACCTTCCTATGGTTCCGCCATGCGAGGCGGCACTGCCAACTGCACAGTTAAATACAGCACCGACGGCTATATTTACAATCCATCTCCGGAAAGGCCGGATCTCCTTCTGGCCATGAACGAACCGTCCCTGATTAAATTTCTCCCGTCCGTTGCACCGGGCGGTACGGTTCTCATCGGTGATACTGTAGAAATCCCGGAAGGTGCCAGACAGGATGTGAACTATGTCAAAGTCAACTGCACTGAGATTGCCACATCCCTGGGCAATGCCAAAGGTGCCAACATTGTCATGACCGGTGCGATCATCAAACTCATGGGAGATTTTACCCATGACGCAGCAGTCACAGCCATGAACCATATGTTTGCCAAAAAAGGCAAGTCCAAATTTAACGAATCGAATGCCCGGGCATTTGATGCCGGCTTTAATGCCGTATAAATGTTTTCCTTTCGAAAGGCAGGGACCTGCGGGTTCCTGTCTTTTCTATATCCCGTCATCCCGCCGGAAATTAAATATTCCTTCTATGTATATAAACCATTGAAAATAGCAACTGCCTGATGATATAATATCCCTGTACAATATCACAATGGCACAGCCCATTTTTATTAATGAAAGGATTTATTATGAGTGACTTTGACGAGCTCCAGAATGAAGAAGAACTGAACATCATTACACTGACAGATGAAGACGGTTCAGATAAGGATTTCGAATTTCTTGACCTGATTGATTATGAAGACAAAAGCTATGTTATCCTCCTTCCGTTAGAAGAAGATGATGACGACGATGGCATGGTTATTATCCTTGAAGTCAATGAAATCGACGAAGAAACGGAAGAATACCTGAGTGTCGAAGATGAAGACATCATTCATGCCGTTTTTGAAATATTTAAAGAAAGATTCAAAGACGAATTCAATTTTGTTGACTAAATCAAACACAAAGCTGCGGCAGTCCTTTCTCCCGCAGCTCTTTTTTTATCCCGGAATATCATCCCATACCCCTTCATAGACGAACTCTGCCGGTCCCTCCATCATCATGCGGCCATCGGCCAGATACGCCGTCACCAGACTGCCTCCCGGCTGCCTGACTTCCACATCCTCATCATACCGGCAGTAACCCTGCCAGACGGCAGCCGCGCAGACGGCACAGGCACCTGTCCCGCAGGCCATGGTCTCCCCGCTTCCTCTCTCAAACACTCTCATGTCAATATGCTTTTCCCCAGTTGCAGCCACCATCTCCACGGCAGCGATCTCCACATTGATGCCCCCGGCAAACGCCGGCATGCGCTGTATCTGACCGGCTATAGCCTCCAGTGGAAAATGCCTGATATCCTCCGTAAAAATAACACAATGAGGATTCCCGGCGGACACCAGCTGCACAGGTATCTTACGGCCATTCAGACTGAGTCTTCGCTCACCTCTGTTCTCCATACCGCCCATATCCACACGGATCCTCCATGTCTCTCCTTTTCCCTTTTCATCTCTGCGAACCAGTACTTCCCGAATACCGCTGTCTGTCTCAACGGATAGTTCGTTCTTCTTCACAATGCCTTTATCCACCAGATACCGTGCCACACATCGGATGCCGTTGCCGCACATGGCACCTCTGGAACCATCTGCATTGTACATCTCCATCCTGCAGTCCGCCCTCTCCGAGGGCAGAATAAAAATTAAGCCGTCGGCACCGATTCCCGTATGCCTCCGGCTCATTCTGACAGCCAGCTCTTCCTTCCTGCCCGCGGAAAGCCTCCGAGCCTGCTGCATTCTCTCATCCAAACAGTCCAAATACACATAATCATTGCCAAGTCCCTGCATTTTTGTAAAATAAAAGCGCATATCTGTACTCCGCTTTTTCTTTATCCTATGCTGTCTGCCCCGGAATGTGCATCCTTTCTGTATTATTTCTTCTTGTCAATTCTGGAATAGATAAGCAGTCCGATGATGATAATAGCCACCACCAGAGCAATCACACCGAACTTTGGAAGCATCTCTGACATACTGCCTGCCTCCTTCGATACAGCGGTAAACGCCGTCACGACATGCTGCATTCTCTCATCCCCTTTCCTCTATTCGCCGAATGGCATCGTGGTATGCCCCGACGGTATTTTCTCTATGGCAGAAGCCGCAAGTTCATCCCCATACATGCTGACAAAATCATCGGCCGCAGCGGTCATAAAAGCCTCCAGATGATCCAGCTCGAAGATCTGAATGTCCTTCTCATCTCCCGCATGATACATATCCAGCAGATAAGCCAGATCCCGGCAAATACGTCCCATATCCCGGAGCCTCACCTCGTCCATGTCAAATACACGGATCTGTTCCCATTCCGGGACCGCCAGATGATACTTATCAATAAAATAGCCATTCAGCTTCGTATACTCCCCATAATAGTATTCCGGAGAGAAAAACTTATTCACCGGCACCTTCCTGTGCAGATGAAGCATCTCCACATCGGTGATCATATCCTTCCGCACCTCCGGCTCTCCCTGAGCGCCGTAAAATGCAATCACCGTCGGCCAGTAATCCCGGACATAGCAGGCATCCAGATGCAGATGTGCAAGATATCCAAGAATCACCGGTTCGCTCAGTCGCTGCCGGTATTTATTAAGAAAAAGGGACAGATCCGGTGCCAGCGCCAACTGCTCCAGCTGCTCGGGATTCCAGAAATGAGAAAAACGCTTCTCATCCTTCAGTCTCGTGTCCGGCAGTAATGTCCCGGTAAGAAATTGCTGCTCCCAACTGCGGGATATCTCCGTCCGCTCCCTGACCTTCTCCAGTATCTGCCCTGCTTCCGCCAAATGCATCACATAACCCGGCATAAAAGTCACCCCCGTTTCCTCCTTATATAAGTATAGCATCATCCCTCACTTCAATACAAGCAGAGATTCAGAAGAGTCAAGGGGACAGGTTCGTTAATCCTTTGATTTATTCGAAGAAGAGTGGTGTGGAAAAATATCTCTCTGCTGTATCCGGAAGGACAGTCACAACGGTCTTGCCCGGTCCCAGCTTCTGCGCCAGTTTCATGGCGGCTGCTACATTGGTTCCGCTGGAGATGCCGCACATGAGCCCTTCTTCTTTAGCCAGTCGCTTGGATACGCTGAGGGCTTCTTCATCGGTGATGATATAGATATTATCATAAATATTGCGGTTTAAAATATCCGGAATAATACCGTCGCCGATGCCCATCTGAAGATGGGTACCAATGGTGCCACCGGCCAGAATAGCTGCATTCTCAGGCTCTACAGCCCAGATCTCCATATCCGGATTCGCTTCTTTAAGCACTTCACCAATACCTGTAATCGTACCGCCTGTGCCGATACCGGAACAGAAGCCGTGGATCGGTCCGTCTACCTGCTCCAGAATCTCCCGGGCAGTGAAGTTTTTATGAGCCATGGTATTGTCCCGATTGGCAAACTGCTGAGGTACAAAAACCTTAGGGTTCTTTTCCTGCATACGCAGAGCAGTCTGCAGACACTCATCAATACATGCACCGATATCGCCGGCATCATGAATCAGCTTCACCTCGGCACCATAATGACGCACCAGTTTTCTGCGCTCTTCGCTGACAGAATCCGGCATAATGATAATCGTTCTGTAACCCTTAACCGCACCAACCAGAGCCAGACCGATTCCCTGATTGCCGCTGGTTGGTTCAACAATGATGCTGTCCGGAGACAGAAGCCCCTTCTTCTCAGCCTCCTCGATCATGTTCAGGGCAGTTCTTGTCTTAATAGAACCACCAATGTTGACACCCTCAAATTTCACCAGAACTCTGGCACTGCCTTCAGGAACCATACGATTGAGCTGTACCATAGGGGTATGTCCGACAGCCTCAAGAATATTATTATAAATCATCAATTTCATCTCCGTACAATATATATTTTGCCTTCAAAAGGAAAGTCTAGATTATCATATCATAAAACCCGGAAAACGTGTAGGGAATTAAAACAAATAATAATTTACAGTTAATTTCATAGAATAGTAAGTGGAAAGCGCACAGATGCTCGACAAGATATATACCCCGATATATACTATAATTACAAGGAGGTGCATTGCTATGATGACTGCAAAGTTATTTGAAAATGGCATATGCAAATTTTTGTATCTTATCTTTATTAATTCTCATCGGATATCTATTCCTTTTGCTTCCTGCCTCTACAACTATGTGAGTGCAACGAACACTGACAAACCGAAGGTTTGGAAGCTCGTCGCGTATACCTGAACGGGTTATCTGCACCAAGAGTTGCCACCATACTGCCGTTGATGCCAAGCATCCTTCCCCAGCTGTCATAGTTATAGCTTACCACCGTATTGCCGCTGCTGTCAACGAGTCCGAGGAGGTTCATCAGGCCGTCCCCTACTGAAAAGGGGCAGCCCTTAAGCTGCCCTCTCTGTATATTCCAGGCATATCCATCCCCTTCCGGATTTCAGATATCCCCATCTTCCCTTTGTTCCTTCCTGATCAACTTCTCCCACTGCTTCCTTCACGATGGTAAATGTCCCTTTTTCCGTATAGCCGGATGATGCCGACAGGACTGTCGGCTTTTTTCTGATATTTAAACAGCTGACATTCACTCTTACAAGGTAAGGTATACAGTTCTTCTCACTGCCGTCTGATGACAGTTCTTTTCCTCCTTCCAAACCGAAATGCTCCGCTATCACCCCGGCTTTTGCTTCCGCAATCTTCTTCAGATTGTCACTTTCCATCAAAAATGCGCATTCCACCGGATGGTCATGGAAACCATGCTCCACAATAAAAGCATACTGTACAGGCCCTTCCCCTGCCTGTGCCTCTGACACTGCACCGGATACAGCCCCTCTGATAACACCGTACCAGTCTGCCCCATTCCTCTGGACCTTTGTTGTCACGCCACGGTTATAGGTAATACCTGTCACCGGGCGCAAGACACCGACAACGGCATCTGCAATTCTGTTGCCCAGTACTTCCGAGCCTGGCAGATAGGCCGACCGAATGACCGTCACCCCACAGGCTTTTCCGTTAAAAGCGTTGCTGTGATTGCTCTCAAAGATGACCG
>JAEDGN010000124.1 GCA_016297495.1 Coprococcus sp. | reverse complement strand
CTGCCGTTGTTTTGCCATAACCCATAGGTGCCACCACCGTGGTCAGGGCGCAGCGGGAGATGGGCCGCAGACTCTCCTGCAATCGCTCGGATATGTAAATGGTATTCAGATTCCATTTTGATTTTGGCATAATACGTACCTCTGACTATTCTTTCTTTCAATGAACAGACAACCTGACAAACATTGTGTGGTTGTTCTCTGATTGTTGAGTATCAGTATCGTGTTTTCTTATTTTAATTGTACCAAGTCACTGTCGCGACGACTAGCCCTAATTACGTGAAACCACTGTTTTTTTTCATCCGCTGCCATCCTTATCACCGTCCTGCTGCAGAAAAAACACGACAGCATAAAAAATCCTGATTACTGCTTTATGTCGGTATATCAAAAACATGCACAATAACCAGAATTCTTTCTGTTCGTAATTATTAAATTTTACTGTCGGAATGCAGAGTAACACCTCTTATAGGTACGGTACAACCTGAGAATGCTAAGGAGAAGGTGCGTTTCCATGTCGCTGACGGCATTCGTTTCAATCCCTTATAGGTACGGTACAACACTTTAAAAGGAGGACAAAATAAATGTTAATTAACGCGTTTCAATCCCTTATAGGTACGGTACAACAACTGTATTTACAGCATTTCTGCTTTTATTATACGCTCTTTTTTTCACTTTTCAACCCTTTTCCGTCAAAAAAGTCGGTCGATCTCAGTTTTCAAAAAGCCAGCAAACCCGCATTTTTGCTGCATTCTTTTAAAATCGGTAAAATGCCTCGAGATCGACCGACTTTTTTCGTTAAATTTTCTACAATTCGCAATTTTTAAACCATACTGCCGTCCTGCTGCAGAAAAAAACCGTGACAGCATAAAAAATCCTGGTTACTGCTTTATTTCGGTATATCAGAAACTCGATTTTCTCCTCTCATTCACCGGAATTTATATAACACAGATATTTACTGACGGCTTCCTCCGCATATGCATTCGCATCAATTTCAACCCGCTGTGCACGGTATTTCTCATCATCTTCTACAAGCGAACAGTAATGTTCCAATTCCCTTTTATATACCGCCAGTTCTTCCATCTGCGGCAGTCCCTCCAGGCCGTTTTCCTCCGCTTTTTCATATACATCTTTTAAACGGTATTCACAAGCATGATAAACCTCATGCAAAATAACTTCTACACTGGTACGGGCACTATATATCATGATATAGTCTTTATTCATCTTTATCAGATGCTCCTCATCGGAATAGCTTGCCGAAACACATGAATCCAGAACTGTCGGCTCTACATTCAGCCCATGGGGCAGCCCCAATGCGTTTGCTTCAATATTGGCAACTACTGTCAGCACCTCCCTGCGCTGCGTCTGATTCAATGTTTCCCATTTATTTTCATCCAGCATCGTTAGCTTCTCATCACACTGATCCAGTGTATATTGACTTAAGTCTATACTGTCTGCCGCTCTGCGCTGAAGCTCCATACTCACGATTCCGGTGATCCCTCCGGCTAATGTTCCGATCATCAGCATCAGCAGAATACAGCCAATGCTGTAATACATATCCTTGACTTTTAAAAAATTCGACCATCTGACTTTCCTGTTTGCAGCCCGTCTCCATACAGTAATCACCAGATATCCAGCCATCGCTCCCAGGCAGATCAGTATCAGAATAAATACTGCTGCTGCCCTTTTATGGTAAAACACATATCCAAGCAGGGTATAGGCCGCATAGGGCAAAGAGCAATTGATGACAAGATACAGATAAGACCTGTCCCTTCCGCAGGTCACAAGAATTCCTGCTATCACACCTGCTATCACAAATATCCATAATAAGTGCGGGAGGAAATCCCCCATACATGGTTTTATGTAATAAAATACAAATCTCCTGTAAACCGGCATTATAAGCGCAGCCAAAATGATATGGAAACAGGCATATTTTATAATATACATTTTTTCTTTATATCTCATGTATCTATGCCTCTCTTTCTATTTGTGTTTTATATCCATCTTTTCTGCTTTCTCTGAGGCATTTCATCCTTCACCGCTTTCCTGCCGTCGCCCTCTCTATGCCCGACACGCTGCTCTTTATTCATTGCAATATCAATTGCCGGTACATCGCTGGCAAACGGTGTAGGGATAAGCCCCTCATTAATACATGCTGTCAGCCTCCTGATATCGACAACAGGAATCTCTGTTTTTTCTATTGGCCTGGATGCCACCTCAGGATAGGCTGGAAACTTATATTCAGAAATATCCGGCATCCGGGTGATATAAGGGTACAGTCGATCGTGCAGTACCAGCGTTTCCCCGACTTTTAATCTCTGCAGTTCTGATGGCGAAATCAGCCTGCGCACCTCTCCGTCAACAGTCTTTATATTTCCGCAAAGTTCAGAAATCTCATTCAGCAGACTAAGTTCCCTGCTGTATAAATAAAACCAGTTTGTACAATTCCCCTTAATAACATCCGCATCATAGCCGTATAACCTTTCCAGCTGATGATTACTCTGCACGACAATTGTCGAACATATATTCCTTGACCTGGATGTTGCAATAATATTAGAGAAGTTCTCTATCTTCGGGATATTACAAAATTCGTCCAGTACAAGGGCCACCGGTACGTCTAATTTTCCGTCCGGCTGATTCTGTGCCTCCCCGATCAGTATTTCATAAGCCTGCTTGACAAACATGCCAACCAGTGAATAATACGTCGGTTTCTCATCAGCAATTTCCAGATATACTATGGTTTTCTCCCTGCCAATGGCATGCATGTCAAATGTGCTTTTTGACAGCATCTGCTGCAATTGTCTATTATCCGTAAAAATCTTGATCATCTCATATAAAGTCACTTCTATACTCTGTCTTGTTTTTTCAGCAGCTGAATAAATCCCCCTGAAGCTCATGGCCGTCGGTGATGTCCGGCTCAACATCCTGCTGAACTGCATCATGATCTCATAATTGCTTTCAGAACACATTTCCGCAAAACTGGCTACATTGCACATGTCCTCAGGTACACACTCAAGCAGAGACTGAAGCGTTGCCTTTCCCTGTGCCTCCGCCATTCCCGGCCAGAACAGATCATGGCAGTGCTCATACTGTTTTGCCGCCAGACCGCTCATAAAATCCGCCACACTGCTAAAAGCCTCCTCCTGCTTCCCGCTGTGATAAAGACGGCAGGCCTCTTCCAGAGGGTTCCAGCAATCTCCGTTTTTAAAATCCCTGAAATTGAGAGCAACAATATTATATCCCATCTGTCTGGCCAGTCCTGATGTCTTCTTTTTCAATTCGCCCTTAACATCTATAGCAATAAGAGAAAAGGCCGCCTTAATAAGGATAATCATATAGATCAGAATGAGCCTTCGGTTTTTTCCTGATCCTGTTGCACCAAAAATAATACTGTGGTGATCCGCATCATCCACCAGTGCCCGACTTGTATCACACAGCAGCGGGATACCACCATATCTGACACATTTCTCCCTCAGATCAATCATCTTGCCTGACTCCCTGATCTCCTCCGGCGTGGCAAATCTGCTCTCCTGATGTAAATTTGTATATCTTTCGTATTTATTCGTATATTTACTCATTTTCTACTCCTGTACACGTACTGAAAAACCAATCTGCCTGCTCTGAGACTTTTCACTCATATATCTTTTTGAAAAATCATTATCTGAAAAAGCCTTGATAAATCCCCCGCTCAAAGGTTTCTTTGTGCATCCCTCCTGCAGATAATACTGAACTTCTATCTCATCACACATGAGCCGGATCGTGTCGAATCCATTAAAACTGGCCCTTTTTCTCAATAGACTGATATAATCCAGTAATTCCTGCTCCGTATCCTCCTCTGACAAAATATTTTT
>JAEDGN010000123.1 GCA_016297495.1 Coprococcus sp. | reverse complement strand
CGCCTGAAAACCAGTATTTTTGAAAATATTGATCAGGGTATCGTACTGTTTGATTACAATGACAATCTGATTCTTCATAATGAAAAAGCCGATCATCTCCTGGGCGGTATTGACACAGAAAAATGTGCTCTCATGAAAAACTTTATGACCTGCTATGGTCTGCCATTAAATGCCGAAGCAGAGAATGACAGTCTTTCCCTGCAATGCTATATCAAAAACAACAATAAAGAACACCCTCTGCGCTGTGATATCCGCAGATTAAAAAGTGAAAAACAGCAAAACCTTGGACAGCTGTTTGTGTTTTCTGACGCCGAACTGGAAACTGATCTGCTGACGGGTTTTCAGAACTGGGACAGCTTTCAGCGCTTTGCCAAAGAAGGCAGTGAACATTTCCCCCTGCCTACAGCAGTGGCCATCTGTGACATCAACAGCCTGTCCGTGATCAACAGCACTCTGGGCAATACAGTGGGCGATCAGAAGATCCGGACACTTGCCAACACTATGCGGCAGTACTTTCCAAAGCAAACCTATTTTGTACGTGGTGTGGAAGCAAATCTTATTGCTCTGTGTGTTCACAGCAGCGAATATGAGATGTCAAAAGCCATGTCTTATGTGGATGAACATTTTGACGGAAAAATTCAGTATGCTGTCAGCTCTACGGCGGAAGCGGCACCGGATATTCTGCAGGCCGTACAGGTCGCCTTTACAGCCATGCGGGCCAAAAAGCTTCTTGACCAGGAGTCCATCCATTCTGAGATGCTCACTTCATTAATCCGTGCGCTTGAGGAATGTGACAGCGATACCGAGCATCATGTACGACGCACACAGCAGATGGGCGCAGAGCTCGGAAAACGCATAGGACTCACAGATATTCAGCAGAGTCAGCTGTCACTGTTATGCCTGCTACACGATATCGGCAAGATCGGAATTCCTCTGGAAATACTGAACAAGCCCGGCAAACTGTCAGAGGAAGAATGGGCTATTCTCAGATCTCACACAGAAAAAGGATACGAAATCGCCAACAGCAATAATGAATTGAAAGGCATTGCCGACGAAATCCTCCACCACCATGAGCGCTGGGACGGTAACGGATACCCTGACGGCTTAAGCTGTGAAAGCATACCGCTTCTATCCAGAGTGATTGCTGTGGTAGATGCATACGATGCCATGACAAATGATCGTGCTTACCGTTCTGCCCTGCCGGTAACTACAGCCATAGACGAACTGAAAAGAAATGCCGGAAGTCAGTTTGATCCCTTTATCGTATCCGAATTTGTCCGGATGCTGAAAATCAATCCGATGTACAGCATAGATCATTCTTCTGTAAAGAAAAAATCGGATACAGACGATGCACAGTCTCTCCCCAAAACTGCTCTCGAAGATCCGGGAACTCACAGTGTACACCCTGTACCTTTCAGCCGGTATATATTGGATAATACCATGCGCATCGTATCTGCCGATGAAAACTTCGAAGTTCTGACCGGATACACTCAGGAAGATATTCGGAAGAATATCATCATTCAGACAGATCTGATTCCCGAAGAGGATCGAACAGAATATCTTTGCCAGACCAATGCAAGCCTGGCCAAAAGTCCCATTGCTTTTCAGGAGCATAAGCTTCTGCGCAAAGACGGTTCTTCCATTTATGTATTCTGCTATGGACGTGTATATTTTGATTCTGCAGTCCGCTCTGAACGTTCGGAGATCATCATTGCTAATATTGCCAACACCTATTCAATGAAAATGTTGACGAATGAGGAACAGAGTAAGGCTCAGGTTCGCCTGCGCTACTGGGAACGTACATATCGAAGGGATTCTCTCACCGGGCTTTTGAATCATGCTGCTTTTCGCAGTGATGTGGAATTGAAACTTCTGGAAGGTAAAGATAAAATCATGATGCTCATGATGGATGTGGATAAATTTAAGGAGTATAACGACAGATACGGTCATCATGAGGGCGATAAATTCCTGATCCTTGTGGCACAGACCCTGCTTATCTCAATTCAACAGGAAGACCGGGCCTGCCGCATGGGCGGCGATGAATTTGCTGCAGTACTTTTCTTTGATCAGGATACTGATATAGCCCTGATGAAAGAAAGAGCTCAACAGATTTTCGATAAGGTAAATATGACGCTGAAATCCTCGAACACCGACAGCGGCATATCCATGGGAGGTTATATTGCCGCTCCGGAGGATACATTTAATCAGATGTATGAAGCAGCGGATCAGGCACTTTATCATGTCAAGAACCATGGGCGGGGAAGGCTTTTTATTTCATAAGCGCTCATATAAAGTAAAATGGCTGTCAATAATGTGACAGCCATTATTATATTTAGATACCACTTAACACACCCTTCTTAACCCGTCAATTCGCTCATCTGATACAACATAGCAATAGTCATATTATACAACAAAGAAAAAAATGTCGAACATCATTCGCAATTATATATTGACACTATAGCAAAAAAGTTTTAATCTTTAAATAATTTGATATCCAAAATAATTTGGAGGTTTATATGACAGAACATACAAATATAAACACGTTAAAGGAACTGAAAATCGGTGACAAAATTGCTGCACTGCCTATCATCCAGGGCGGCATGGGTGTCGGTGTCAGCCGAAGCAGCCTTGCCGGAGCTGTTGCCCGAGAAGGAGGGGTGGGCATCATCTCCACAGCCCAGATTGGATATGATGAAGAAGGTTTTGAAAAAGACCAGGCCGGATGTAATGCCCTGGCTATTCGGAAACATATACTTCGGGCAAAGGAAATTGCCCGGGGTAATGGTCTGGTAGGTGTCAATATTATGGTAGCACTGAAACATTATGAACAGCATGTCAAAGAAGCTGTGGCCGCAGGTGCAGATGTCATCATCAGCGGTGCCGGACTTCCCACAAACCTTCCCTCACTGGTCAAGGAAAACTGCGGAACAAAAATTGCTCCCATCGTCTCCTCTGTACGTGCTGCCGCACTGATTCTGAAAATGTGGGCCCATAAATATGAAAGGACTGCCGATTTTCTCGTCATCGAAGGGCCAAAAGCCGGCGGTCATCTGGGATTTTCTCCGGAACAGCTTGACCATATAGATGAGCTAGATTATGACAGCGAAATCAGAAAAATTGTGGAGTGCAAAAAAGAATACGAAGAAAAATTCAACAGAAAAATCCCTGTTATCGTAGCCGGAGGCATTTTTGACAAAAAGGATATTGACCACGCAATGTCTCTGGGCGCTGATGGTGTACAGATTGCCAGCCGTTTTGTGGCAACGGAAGAATGTGACGCTTCCCCGGCTTACAAGCAGGCATATATCAACGCAAAGGAAGAAGACATTCAGATTGTTCAGAGCCCTGTAGGCATGCCCGGTCGTGCGCTTCGCAATGCTTTTGTCAGACAGACAGAGCAGGCCAGACAGACCATCACCAAATGCTATAACTGTCTGCAGAAATGCGATCCACGGAAAGTACCCTACTGTATCACAAAAGCTCTGATCAACGCCGTAAATGGGGATGTGGAGAACGGGCTGATTTTCTGCGGAGCTAATGTAGGAATGATAAATGAGATGACTACGGTACATGAGTTGATGCAGGAGCTGGCCGGAGCGAAATAAACCGCCACCGGAATAGAGCTAAATCTACTTTAGGAATTCTACTTTATGGGTCTGTTAAATGAGTGGAAAGCGGTCCTGTGGCCGCTTTTTCATATACAAAAAACTGCCGCAGCAACTGCGACAGTTTCCCTTTCCCCTTCCCTATGTACCTTGAAAACCACATATACTATTTACATCCAACTGCTTCAGGTCAAACCCTCGACCGATTAGTACTGGTCAGCTCCATGCATTACTGCACTTC
>JAEDGN010000122.1 GCA_016297495.1 Coprococcus sp. | reverse complement strand
ATATGATGTCAAAAGAGATGCCGTTTATCTTTGTTAAACATATCTATGCCTGTGCTTCTCTGGCGGGGGCAATGGTATGTGTGGCACTGATCAGATACAATAAATCAGCCGGCATGATACTGGGAGCGCTGGTGGTGATTATTATTCGTCTGCTGGCGGCTAAAAACCGATGGAATCTTCCTAAGATAGAGCGAGGATGAGAAAATGATATTTGAAACACATGCACATTATGATGATGACTGGTTTGATGATGACAGGGATGGACTGCTGTCAGGGATGGAAGAGGCAGGTATAGGCCGTATTGTCAATATTGCCGCTGATCTGGCATCCGTAAAGAGCAGTATTGAACTGGCAGAGCGTTATCCTTTTATATATGCTGCGGCAGGCGTACATCCGAGTGATGCGGATCAGCTGAATGAAGAGAATTTTCAGTGGCTGCGGGAACAGACGAAGCATCCGAAGGTAGTGGCTGTGGGTGAGATCGGTCTGGATTATTACTGGAAAAAAGAGCCGGAAGAAAGGGAGAATCAGAGATACTGGTTCCGACGTCAGTTGAATCTGGCCAGAGAAGAAAACCTTCCTGTTGTTATCCACTCGAGGGAAGCAGCAAAGGATACGCTGGATATTGTAAAAGAAGAACGATTGGGGGAAATCGGCGGTGTCGTCCACTGCTTTTCCTATCCTGTGGAAATAGCCCGTGAATATCTGAATATGGGGATGTATCTGGGAATCGGAGGTGTTCTTACTTATAAGAATGCCCGTACTTTAAAAGAAGTGGTGGCTTATACGCCTATGGAGAGAATCGTACTGGAAACAGATTCTCCTTATCTTACACCGGTCCCAAACAGAGGAAAACGCAACTCATCCCTCAACCTGCCATACGTCGTTTCAGCTATCGCTGAAATAAAAGGCATCACACCGGAAGAGGTCATGGACATCACATGGGAGAACGGGTGTAAATTGTATAGGTTGGAATAACATGGATGAAAATGTGCTGAGTTATAGATAAGCATTTGTCTGGAAAAAAGGAGGATCGGATGCGGCCGCTTATTAAAGTCTCTGCATGCGGCCTCATCCAAGAATATGAAAAAGAAAAGAAAATCTATGTAAAGTGTTAATAACACTTGCTTTGTTTATGGCTTTATTATAAAAAAGAAATGTGGCGAAATTGTGATGGCTTTCTGAAAAGAAAGTGAAGAATATTAAGAGAAAGGTATTTTTGGATGGAAAAATTATCGAATCCTCAGAAAACCATAGAGATTATCAAAAAATATGAGTTTTGTTTTCAGAAGAAATTCGGACAGAATTTTCTTATTGATGGGCATGTGCTGAATAAGATTATTGCCGGTGCGGGTGTGAATAAGGATGATATGGTTCTGGAGATCGGACCGGGGATAGGAACCATGACACAGTATCTGGCAGAAGCGGCGGGATCGGTGACGGCGGTGGAAATCGACCGCAATCTGATCCCTATTCTTCAGGAGACACTGGCAGATTATGATAATGTGACGGTCATTCATGCGGATGTGCTGTCACTGAATCTGAATCAGCTGGTACAGGAAAAGAATGGCGGCAGGCCGATTAAGGTGGTGGCCAATCTGCCTTATTATATTACGACACCGATTATTATGGCACTTTTCGAACAGCATGTACCGATTGACAATATTACTGTCATGGTGCAGAAGGAAGTGGCAGCCCGTATGAAAGCAGGTCCCGGAACAAAGGATTACGGTGCTTTGTCTCTGGCTGTCCAGTACTATGCCGAGCCGTATATTGTGGCCAATGTACCGTGCAACTGTTTTATGCCGAGGCCAAATGTGGATTCAGCCGTCATACGGCTGACAAAATTCGATAAACCACCGGTGGCTGTTGCGGATGAGACACTGATGTTTAAGATCATCCGGGCATCCTTTAATCAGAGACGCAAGACACTGGTCAACGGACTCAATAACTCACCGGAATTATCCTTTACAAAGGAAGAGATTGCGGATGCCATTGCGCAGGTGGGGCTGTCTCCTTCCATCAGAGGGGAAGCACTGACACTGGAGCAGTTTGCAGAACTGACAGATAAGCTGGTGGAAATACAGAAATTAAGAAAATAGTGTTAAAGAGCAGATAGTTTATAAAACAGTAACCGCCGGAGAAGTTTTCTGAATTGGCAAGAGCTTCGGATGGTGTAGAACCATCAGCCATACATCCTGCCAATTCTGGTACATTCACAATCCATTTCTGATCATCTTCAGACCAGGCAATAATACGTGTATATTTCGACATTTCTTATACCTCCAGGTTATATTTTAGTATGGATATTGTACCATATACGAATGCAAGCGGCTATATGATATTTCCTACAGATTGCAAAATACACCTGAAGAGCATAAAAACTGCCGCTGCTTCATATGATTAAAATAATTGTAAGGGAAGGCAGAAGCCATTCCTGCATGTCAGCGGTGGTGTCGGGAGGGTAAGGACGATGGCAGATTATCGGCGGTTTATTTCTTATATGTATTTGTATGAAAATGGAAGGAAGACGGTCAACAGCGGGTTTGTCAGGGTGGAGAGCCGGAACGGTCAGTGCCGTCTGCATGTGCATATGACTGGTCTGTATGGACCGGAGGGGGAAGCAAACTCAGTCTATATGCTGATACGGGATGCGGATAGTTATATTGGTATTGCAGTGGGCAGTCTCAGCACTGGGCAGCAGACAGGGGAACTGGATCTGGTAACGGACAGCAGCTATCTTGCCGGAACGGATTACGGGCTTGACAGAGTATCTGGGATGGTGGTGTTAGGTGACAGCGGCAAAATATATGGGACCCGGTGGGATGATGAACCTCTGGAGACAGATTGCTTTGTTAGTATGAAACAACTATCTGAAAATGTGATGCGCTTCCCGGCGGGGATGAGAGAACCAGAACGGGAAGAAAAATTGGAAAGGCAGAAAAAACAGGAAGTGGACGGAGAAAAGATTCCGGGAAATATGGCTGCGCGATCGCCGGTGGAAATAGAAACAGAAGAGTCAGATAGTTCGGAGAAAAAAAACGATGTTGAGATGGCGGTGGATACCCGGGGTGTGACAAATGATGTGGAAGATAAGGCGGAAGAGATAGCAGAAGTGGATACGGAAGAAGTAGATGCTTCGGAGAATAAATTCGATATAGCGATGGAGTCGGAGAAAGAACGTCATGAGATTACCGATGAGAACAGGACGGAGAATATTATACAGATAATGGATGAAAAAAACACGGTACAGGAAATGAATTCAGGGCAGCAGGATGTTTATGGGGCTCTGATGGGCAAATTCCCGCAGATGTATCCTTTTGATGACAATCGTATTGAGGTCTGTGTCCGCCTGGATCTGCAGGATATCGGGATGCTGCCGATGCAGTGCTGGCTCTATGGCAGCAATAGCTTCCTTCTGCACGGATATTATTGTTACCGGCATCTGATACTGGCAGGAATGCATGTCCGGACGGGGGATGAAAAGGCGGAAAAGATGGTCTATATGCTTGGTGTTCCGGGTGTCCGTCAGCATCGGGAGCAGTATATGGCGTCTATGTTCGGTTTTCGGCATTTTAAGCCGGTAAGCAGTGAAAACAGCGGCAGCGGTGCTTTTGGGTACTGGCTGGTTCAGCTAAAATAGAGATTGTTATATAGAGATTATTGCGTAGTAATTCCTGGCATGGAGTATCATCCGTTGCCGGGAATTTTTTGTTTCGAAACACTAAACTTTTTGTTTAAATATACTTGACTTTCGACATAATTATTCTATAATGTATTTGTTTAGCAATATTGAACTTGAAGTTTTATTTATAGAAGCGGCAGATGGGATGCCGCAGAGTATCTGACTGGAGGAGGCATTGTGGATATCGGTGCAAAGATTAAGCTGCTGAGGATCAAGAATCAGCTGA
>JAEDGN010000121.1 GCA_016297495.1 Coprococcus sp. | reverse complement strand
GCCAGTGGTTATCTGCTGAAAGGTGTTTCCATGGATGAGCTGGTCAATGCCATTGTAACAGTCTACAGCGGAAGAGCCATGATCAATCCGGATATTGCCACGAAGGTGGTGCGGCTGTTTTCCCAGATGGCCAGGGCGGATTATACGATTCCGGTGGGGATCAAGGATGCAGAGGATCTGACGAAGACGGAATGGAAGGTGATTGCCGAGGTGGAAAAGGGTGCCAGTAATAAAGAAATTGCGGAACGGCTGAAGCTGTCGGAGGGAACTGTCCGCAATTATCTCAGTGCCATCCTGAATAAGCTGGATCTTCGTGATCGTACCCAGCTTGCGATCTGGGCAGTCCAGACCGGTGTCAGTCAGAAGTGGAAAGAACAGACAGGAGAACCGGGATGAAAAAGAAAAAGCGGATCATTGCATTGCTGGCTCTGCTGATCATCGCAGGGATGGCGGCAGTTATTGCGGCAGAAGGAAGGAAAAAGGAAATTGTTCTGGAGTTCGGGATGTTCACGGGCAGTAACTGGGATGTGGCAAGTGCCAATTGTTTTGTGATTATTGATAAAGCAATCGCAGCCTTCGAGGAGAGCCATCCGGGAGTCACCATTCACTATGATAGCGGGATCCTCAGGGAGGATTATTCCGAATGGTGCGCAAGGAAGCTTTTAAAAGGAGAGATTCCGGATGTATTTATGGTCCTGGATACGGATTTTAATCAGTACTGTTCTCTGGGGGTACTGAAAAATCTGGATGAGGCTATGGAAACGGATCCGGAATTTGATGAGACCAAGTATTTTTCCACGGCTCTGGATATCGGAAAGAACAGCGGTCATCAGTATGCGCTGCCCTATGAGGTGGTACCCACTCTGCTGTTTGTGAATAAATCCCTGCTTGCCAAAGAGGGGATTGAGATGCCGGATCAGGACTGGACCTGGAACGATATGTATGAGATCTGCCGGAAAGTGACAAGAGACACGGATGGGGATGGGATGCTGGATCAGTTCGGCACCTACAATTATAACTGGCTGAATGTGGTGCATACCAGCGGAGCCCAGTTGTTTTCGGAAGATTATACCAGGGCAAATTTTGCCTGTGAAGAGGTGTACGATGCGCTCAGGTTTACCAGACGGATCTATGAACTGAATCAGGGACAAAAGGTCACCCAGGAGGATTACAACAACGGCAGGGTGGCATTTATGCCGCTGACCTTTGCGGAATACCGGACCTATAAAACTTATCCTTATAAAATAAAGAAATATACAGGATTTCAATGGGACTGCACCACATTTCCGGCGGGAAGCGCAGGGGGGAATACCTCTGAAGTGGACGCACTGCTGATTGGGATCAGCCGGTGGTCTGATCATGAGCAGCTTGCCTGGGAGTTTTTGAAGCAGCTGACCTATGAAAAGGAAATGCAGATGGATATCTTCCGATATTCTCAGGGAGTCTCCGTTTTGAAGGATGTGACCATGTCCGAGGAAGCGGCGGCTATTATTCAGGAAGATATGGATGAAGGAGAGCGGGTCATTGACAGCAGACTTCTGGGATCCGTAATCGAAGACGGGATCACGGCACCTCATTTTCAGAAATACGAGCAGGTAATTAACCTGGCGGATAATGAAATCTCCAAGATGCTGGAAGAAAACAAAAATATTGACAGTACCATAAAAATATTTCAGCGTAATGTCAACAGCTTTCTGAAACAGTGAATTTGCCGTTAATCATGGGCGGAAAAGGCAAAAAAACATTGACAACACCGGTATTTCAGGGTTATCATTAATGAAAAATTTATAAAGAGGAGGAAAAGATTATGAAAAAATTTGGTAAAGCAGTCAGCGTACTGGCATGCGCAGCAATGACTGCATCTCTTATGGCAGCACCGGCTATGGCAGAGGGAACATTCAAGATCGGCGGAATCGGTCCTATGACAGGCGGAGCGGCAGTATACGGACAGGCAGTTATGAACGCAGCACAGCTTGCAGTGGATGAAGTGAATGCAGCAGGCGGTGTAAACGGAGTACAGCTGGAGTTCAACGCTCAGGATGATGAACATGATGCAGAAAAATCTGTAAACGCATACAACACCCTGAAGGACTGGGGTATGCAGATGCTGCTGGGTACTGTTACATCCGCACCCTGTATCGCAGTAGAGGCAGAGGCCGTGAATGACAACATGTTCCTGCTGACACCGTCAGGATCTGCAGTAGAATGTATCACCGGAGACAACGCATTCCGTGTATGCTTCTCTGACCCGAACCAGGGTACTGCATCTGCACAGTACATCGGTGAGAACAAACTGGCAACCAAGGTAGCTGCGATCTATGACAGCTCTGACGTATATTCTTCCGGTATCTTCGCAACCTTCCAGGCAGAGGCTGCAAACCAGGGAATCGAGATCGTTGCTGCAGAAGCATTTACCGCTGACAGCAAGACAGACTTCTCCGTACAGCTTCAGAAAGCAAAAGATGCAGGTGCAGAACTGGTATTCCTGCCCATCTACTATACAGAGGCTTCTCTGATCCTTCAGCAGGCAGCCGGCATGGATTACGCACCGGTATTCTTTGGATGTGACGGTCTGGACGGACTTCTGGCAGTAGAAGGCTTCGATACCGCTCTTGCAGAAGGCGTAATGCTTCTGACACCGTTCGCAGCAGATGCAGAAGATGAACTGACACAGACCTTTGTTGCAAACTACAAAGAAAAATACGGCGATATTCCGAACCAGTTCGCAGCAGATGCATACGATGGTATCTATGCAATCAAAGCAGCTCTTGAACAGTCGGGAGCTACTCCGGATATGGATGCTTCTGAGATCTGCGATCTTATGAAAGTTGCTATGACAGAGATTACAATGGACGGTCTGACAGGTTCAGGTATCACCTGGGCTGCAGATGGTGAGCCGACAAAAGCTCCGAAGGCTGTTGTGATCACAGATGGCGCTTACAAAGCAATGTAATCAGACAGTAAACCCAACAGGGGGTTGCGGTTGGCAGCCCCCTGTTTTCATAACACAGGAAATAATAGAGGTGTCTTATGAGTAGTTTTGTATCCTATTTGATAAATGGTATCAGTCTTGGCAGCGTGTATGCGATCATTGCGCTGGGATATACCATGGTATACGGTATTGCCAAAATGCTGAATTTTGCTCATGGGGATGTCATCATGGTAGGCGGTTACGCAGCATTGACGATGATGACAGTAAGCGGAGCTCATCCCCTTCTGGCAATTCTGGTGGCAGTGATTGTCTGTACCACTCTTGGAATTACCATTGAGCGTGTGGCATACAGACCCTTACGTGGAGCGGCTTCTCCGCTGGCAGTTCTGATCACAGCCATCGGAGTCAGCTATCTGCTGCAGAACCTGGCCCTGCTGATCTTTGGTGCCAATACAAAATCTTTCCAGTCAGTCGTTACCATTCCGCCGATCAAGCTGGCAGATGGTGCGATCAATATCACAGGAGAGACCATTGTGACCATTGCGGCCTGTATCGTGATCATGGTGGGATTGACAACGTTTATTAAAAAGACCAAGGCAGGCCAGGCGATGCTGGCAGTGTCAGAGGATAAGGGTGCAGCACAGCTTATGGGAATCAATGTAAACGGAACCATTGCACTGACTTTTGCCATTGGTTCTGCGCTGGCAGCTATTGCAGGCGTTCTGCTCTGCTCTGCATATCCTTCTCTGACTCCTTATACAGGTGCCATGCCCGGTATCAAGGCATTCGTTGCAGCGGTATTCGGCGGAATCGGATCCATTACAGGAGCCATGATCGGCGGAATCCTCCTTGGTGTCATTGAGATCTTAGGTAAAGCATATATTTCTTCCCAGATGGCGGACGCCATTGTATTTGCAGTATTGATCATTGTGCTTCTGGTGAAGCCTACCGGACTGCTTGGCAAGCAGATCCAGGAGAAAGTGTAGGTGGGAAGATGAAAAAGATGGATAAAACATTGAAAAGCAACTGTATTACCTATGGTATGGTAATCGCAGCATATATTATCATACAGATCATGGTCGGAACGGGAAATATTTCCAG
>JAEDGN010000120.1 GCA_016297495.1 Coprococcus sp. | reverse complement strand
GGCTGTACCATTTCATCCATGATATAGTCCATAGCAAACTGGCAGTTATTAGCCAACCAGTCATTAAGCAGAAGATATTCCTGCATCTCCGATGTCGCAGGTGCCATTGCCGCCAGCGCTGCATCTCTTGCCTCAATAATCTGATTTCTATAATCATCATTTTGTACAATAAAATTAGTTCCTAAGAGATATAACTGTATAATACCAGAAAGTACATCATATCCAATACCACCAGCCTGAGCATATTCATCCGGAATACTTGCTATATCTAAAAGAGAACCGATCGGACTTGAATTGGTATCTCTCGTGGTGTTATATGGTACCTGCACCCCAAAAATATCCGCATTATCCTGATAGAGCTGCAGATACTGTGCATACATACCAAGGAGTTCCTGAGTCTGTTCTTCAGTCAAATTATATACTGTTTTGTTCTCCTCCAATTCCTCGGCAGCCATAACCACCATCGGATCCATCTCTACTTCTGTCGTTGTAACATCACCCTCAGCATCTGTTTCATAAGTCACAGCCACTGTGCTGGTAATATTCTTCTCTCCCAGGATCTCATCCAGCATGGAATCCATCTCATCTGATGAAATATTGTATCTGGACAAATCTGTTGAATCATTATAGTTACTGAAAATAGCATTCTTAACAGCTGATTTTGCATTGTCCTGTCCATCTTCAGAATCACCATAATTTTCATTCAACGATGATAATGCTTTTGCAGCTGTCAATGTTGTCTCTGCCTCCTGGCTGATCGTAATCTCGCCTTCTGAAACCGGAGCAGTCTCCGTATTCTCAGGAGCCGCCATAGCTGACATAGGTGCACTGACTGTCATCGCAAACGCTAACATGCCTGCCATAAGCTTATTGACAAACTTTTTCATTTTATCTCTCCTTCCTCTTGCAGGCAGTTTTTGTTTTTATATATTCCCTGCCTGATATAAAATGTTAACGAGTTACCGCAATGCAAACTGACTGTCTGCATTATACGACTATTGCCTCCCTTTGTATCCACCCCAAAATGCGAAGACAATGCGAAGTGTTTTTATTTTTTCAATCCATGTTGCTGACAGAAAAACAACATATCTTAACCACCTAAAAACACTTCATACTAATGCAAGATTACCATGAATCGGCCAATATATCAAGCCATAATTGACTAATTTCATGTTTTTTAACTTATCCAAGGTAACTAGTCGACGGGTTCCTGGCCACTCTCTATTCTGCCTTTCTCCTCTCCACTTATTATTCATTTATATATACGATCATATGCTTCATGTGGCCATAAAAAAATATCCCAAATCTAAAGCAGACCTGGAATATTTCTTCCTTATTCAGTTGAACAAGTTAGTTTTCCTCATTCTTATATTAACACGCATTCAGAATAAAACAAATTATATTGCTGCCGCTTTGTCCATCGGAAATTCGACAGATATACAGGTTCCTTCTCCCACATGACTCTCAATTTCCAGCAAAGCATCATGCAGTTTTGCTCCATGCTTCACAATAGCAAGACCAAGACCTGTGCCTCCCGTCTCTCTCGAATGACTTTTATCTACCCGATAAAACCGCTCGAAAATCCGTTCCTGTTCTTCCTCCGGTATACCTATACCAGTATCTCTGACAGACCATCTGACCGCATAACCCTCTTTTTCGGAAGGTTGAATTAAAATATGTACATAACCGCCGTCTTTATTGTATTTGACAGCATTATCGCACAGATTATAGAGCATATCATAGATGACCTGACGCACCCCATATATATCCGGCATCTCCCCATCAACATAAATCGTCATATGTCTTTTGCGTGCTACGACCTGCAGAGTATCAACGATCTCGCTTGTAATCTGATTTAAATTCACCGATTCAAAGGGCATCATATCCGACTGTTCGTCCAGACGGGACAATTTAATAATATCCTCGATCAGCGTAGTCATACGCGTGGCTTCCTTATAGATTCTTCCGGCAAATTCAGGAATATCTTCTTTTTTTACCATATTACGGCTGATAATTTCCGCATATCCCGATATAGCCATCAAAGGCGTTTTCAGCTCATGGGAAACATTTGCGGAAAACTCTCTGCGCATTCCTTCCGCCTGTTTCAATTCTTCCATCTGAATGCGTATCCGTTCATTCTGATGATCCATACGGGTCAATAAAGGCATAAATTCTTCATACATAGGTTCTTCCAGCGGCTTATCCAGATTAACTTCGTTGATTGGCCGCACCATGCGCTCTGTCTCGACACAAATAACTGCCACGGATATGCCGATAATTACTGCGATCAGCAGTACCATATAGGGTGCCATACCAAGCATCATCCGATAAATGCTGTCCATAGAACTGCTTACCCGAAGAACTGTCCCGTCTTCGAGCTTTACAGCATAATAATAAACCTTCTTCTGCATCGTCTCCGACGTTCGAAGTGCATCCCCTTCTCCTTTAACAAATGCCTGAGATACTTCCGGACGGGCTTTATGATTATCCAGAGTGTCTGCATCGATCACAGAATCATATATGACTCTCCCATCTTTCCCAATGATCGTCACCCTCCGGTCCTCACTCCAGAAATCCTCCTGTTCCAGAAGACGTACGCCTTCCTGTTCAATAGATATCTTAAGTATTTTTGCCTCATGTTTCGTTCCGCTTTTTAATGACTCCACGGAATGGGCATACATAATAGCTGTTACAGAAAAAAAAGTGAGCAATATCGCCGCGATCACAATAATCATTGTATTCATAATGATTTTTCTTTTCATATTCAGCCCCCGATACGATACCCTACACCCCGCACAGTTTCAATATATCTGCCGCATTCCCCGAGTTTTTGTCTCAGTGTACGTATGTGGACATCCACCGTCCGAGTCTCTCCGTCAAAATCATATCCCCAAACATGACCCAAAATCTGATTTCGCGTCACAACAATATCTCTGTTTTCAATTAAATATTTTAAAAGTTCAAATTCCTTTAATGTCAATGTGACTGCTGTTCCATCTGCAAGCACTTCATGCTTTTCCGGATTGATCACCAGTGATTTATATTCAAGGACATTACTGCTTTCCTTAATGCCTCCTCTTCGAAGAACCGCACGAACACGTGCGATGAATTCCATCATGCCAAAAGGTTTGGCTATGTAGTCATCTGCCCCCATATTTAAACCCGTTACTTTATCAAATTCAGATCCTCTGGCTGTCACCATGATGACCGGAATATCTTTCGTGACCATGGAATCTTTCAATTTCTGCAGAACTGTCAGACCACTCTCTTTTGGGAGCATAATATCCAATAAAATAAGCTCTGGCTTTTCATTTGCCACGGCAGCAAAAAAATCCGTACTATTGGAAAAGCCAGCCGCATGAAAGCCGCTGGATTCCAATGTGTAAACAATCAATTCACGTATATTGCGTTCGTCCTCAAGACAATAGATCATAAATGTTCGTCTCCTCTATGTTTTCCCGTTATGGAAAATTCCACCCATTCGGAAATATTCGTCGCATGATCGCCGATACGTTCATAATATTTGGCAATCAACAGAATGTCCATGACATGTTCATGGATCATCGGATTGGTGTCAATCTCGCGAATCAGCATCTCCTTTACCTCATCAAAAAGATTATCGACAACGTCATCATATTCAATCACCTTCTGCGCTGTATCCAGGTCCTGCCATACATAGGCATTCACACTGTCTGTCACCATCCGAACAGTAGCCTCTGCCATCCGTCCAATTGGAACATCCAGGCCCGGTGCTTTTATATTGGTCGTCATAATAATCTCGGCAATATCTGCTGCCTGATCACCGATACGTTCCATATCTGTAATCATCTTGAGAGCTGCAGATACTTTTCGCAGATCTGAAGCTACAGGCTGCTGCTGAAGCAGTAATTTCAGGCAAAGGGATTCAATGTCTCTCTCAATCAGATCAATATGACCGTCTTTTTCAATAATCTCCTTTGCTGCCTCATGATTCTCATCCATTAATACTCTGTACGTCATGGAAATGACCTGTTCGCATAAATTTCCCATCTCAATAAGCTTCTGATGAAGTAACTCAAGCTGTGCATCAAAACGATTTCTCATATCAGCCA
>JAEDGN010000119.1 GCA_016297495.1 Coprococcus sp. | reverse complement strand
ACATAAATATACGCAATATCTTCCACTGTCCTGCATTCTTCCCGATGCTTCGTCGCCTTCTGCCCCGTTCTTGGATGAGTAAATTCTCTGTCTGTCCCGGGATCAATACAGCTGATCGTCCTGAGCAGATCGCCGATAAAAGCGGCCGGGAAAATCCGTTTTCTGTGGGATGCCACAATACCATTAAGCGGCAATTCAGCCATATCCTTCAGCTTTGATACATACTGTGTCAGAGGCGCGCTGGTATCAAAAAAAATCCATAAGCTGTCACTGATATTATCTCCTGAAAAAAGAAGCCCTGTCTGATGATCAAAAATAACGACAGATCCTTCCGTATGCCCCGGCATAAACAGAATCTCTTCCTCCCGTCCTCCCAGATCAAATATCTGTCCATCTCTCAGCGGTTCAAAATGTCGGACAGGATGCTGTAAATAAGTGTTCTCGTCAAAATCCGCCGGCCATACATCCGACAGCCCAGCCGCAGACCGGTCCCTTTTAAACTTTTCTACAATCATTTTTTTCTGAATGGTCTCATACCTGATATAAGTCGGCATATCCATCAGATTCATGTGCACTGATTGGAACTGATAATGGCCGCCGCAGTGATCCGTATGCCCGTGAGTCAGCACCACTTCCAGAGGTTTATCCGTCAGTGTCCGCACGAAACCTGCCAGATTGCCAAAACCATACCCTGTATCAATCAAAAGTGCTTTCTCTTCTCCGATGATCAGTGTCGTATAGACACCTCCCGGCTCATAGATATGAAATATTCCTTCTGCAATTTCTATCGTTTTAAAATAATTTTCTTCCATCATGACCATATCACCTTTTTCAATCATCATCTGCCGGCTTTTTTCGACGTCAAAAACCGCTGTCAGACAGGGCTGTCACAAGCAGATTGTGTGACAGTCCCCGCGACAGCGGCCTTCTTATCTACCACTCACGGGTAACTAATTCTATTCTTGTTTTTGCGCGGGCCCACGCACGCTTTGCACGTGGTACGTCGGTATTCTCATCCGGATGCATAAAGCGCTCTCTTGCACGGGCAAGCGCCTCTTTTGCTCTATCCAGATCAATATCCTCCGGCCACTCTGCCAGCTCCGCCATGATGCTCACCCTGTCCGGCTGTATTTCTACAAAACCATCATGGATCGCAATATGCCGGATACTGCCGTCAGCGGTTGTGATATGGGCAACACCGGGAATCATCATGACCGTTACCGGAATATGGCCCGGCAGAACACCTATCTCGCCCTCCGCAGTCCTCATCTCTACCATTTTGACAGGCTCATCACACATCATCTTATCCGGTGTAATGATCTGCAGCTGCATCAAGGCTTCCATATCTCATCCTCCAGACTATTTCACTTTAGCAAGAACGTCATCAATATTACCAGCCATCAGGAAATAGCTCTCTGGGATATCATCATACTTACCTGCAATGATTTCCTTGAAGCCCTGGATTGTCTCAGACAGCGGTACATAACGACCTTTCAAGCCAGTAAACTGTTCGCCTACGAAGAAAGGCTGGGACAGGAATCTCTGTACCTTACGTGCTCTTGATACGACAAGCTTATCCTCATCCGTAAGCTCATCCATACCAAGAATAGCGATAATATCCTGTAATTCTTTATAACGCTGAAGAATCTCCTGTACACTTCTGGCCACACGATAATGCTCTTCACCAACAATATGCGGATCCAGAATACGGGATGTGGATTCCAGCGGGTCAACAGCCGGATAGATACCCAACTCAACGATGGAACGGGAAAGAACCGTTGTCGCATCCAGATGGGTGAAGGTTGTTGCCGGAGCAGGGTCCGTCAAGTCATCGGCTGGCACATAAACGGCCTGAACAGATGTAATGGAACCTGTCTTGGTGGATGTAATTCGCTCCTGAAGAGCGCCCATTTCAGTCTGCAGTGTCGGCTGGTAACCAACGGCACTCGGCACACGGCCAAGAAGGGCGGATACCTCGGAACCTGCCTGTGTGAAACGGAAAATATTATCGATGAACAGCAGCACGTCCTTACCGCAGTCACGGAAATGCTCTGCCATTGTCAGTCCTGTCAGACCAACACGCATTCTTGAGCCAGGCGGCTCATTCATCTGTCCGAATACCATGGTCGTCTTGTTGATAACGCCGGACTCGGACATTTCTGTATATAAGTCGTTACCTTCACGGGTACGCTCACCTACACCGGTGAAAACGGAATAACCGCCGTGCTCTGTAGCGATGTTGCGGATCAGCTCCTGAATAAGAACTGTCTTACCAACACCGGCACCACCGAACAGACCGATCTTACCACCCTTCTGGTATGGGCACAAAAGGTCAACGACCTTGATACCTGTTTCCAGAATCTCCTGCTCATCTGACAGATCTTCAAATGCCGGAGGTTTTCTGTGGATCGGTAAATACTCATCAGCTTTCGGTGCTTCTTTATTATCAATCGGCTCACCAAGGACATTGAAAATACGTCCCAGTGTCTTTTCGCCTACAGGTACCGTAATCGGGGCGCCTGTACTGATAGCCTCCATACCGCGCACAAGACCATCTGTCGGTCCCATGGCAATACAGCGGACAGTATCATCACCCAGATGCTGTGCAACCTCAACGACCAGCGCTGAGCCGTCTTTTCTGGTGATGCGGATGGCATCGTTGATCTCAGGAAGATTACCCTCGACAAACTTGATATCCAGTACCGCACCGATAATCTGAGTGACTTTGCCAATACTATTCTCTGCCATATGCTGCTATCACTCCCTTCTGTTTATTTAAGTGCTTCCGCACCGGACACGATCTCGGTAATCTCCTGCGTGATCGCACCCTGACGTGCTCTGTTATAACTTAATGTCAGATCCTCGATCATTTCCTCCGCATTGCTCGTCGCATTGTCCATGGCTGTCATACGGGCACCGTTCTCTGATGCCACCGCATTCATCATAGCGCCATAGATCAGGCTGTTGATATACTTCGGAATGACTGCATCCAGTACTTCTTCCGGCTCCGGTTCAAAGTTCATGAGCAGTAAAGGATTACCCTTATTCTCGTCTGATGCTTCCGCTTCAGGTATAGCCACCGGAAGCAGGCGGATCATCTTCGGAATATGGGTGATCGTATTCTTAAAGACCGTATAGGCCATCCAGATTTCACCCACTTCGCCGGAGGTAAATGCCTCCAGTACATCCCGTCCGATATCCATAGCAGCACGGTAAGTCGGAGCCTCGATTACTTCACCGTAATCCTTCGCCAGCACATAACCTTTTTTGACAAGGCTGTCACGCCCTTTACGTCCGGCAGTATACAGCTGCACATCTGCCGGATTGAACCCTGCCCCTGTTACAGCCTTTTCAACATTGCTGTTATAGCCGCCGGCAAGGCCACGGTTGGATGTGATCACGATAACCGCTTTCTTCTCAGACTCTCCCTGCATCAGATAGCGATGGTGAATATTGCCTGATTTCGACAGGATGGATGAAACCGTATCATACATCTTATCAAAATAAGGTTTTGTGGTCTCAGCCTTCACTCTGGCTTTCTGAAACTTGACCGTTGATACCAGCTTCATGGCTTTGGTTGTCTGTGCCGTACTCTGAATACTGGTTTTACGTCTTTTAATCTCTCTCATTGAGGCCATGATTCATCACCTCTTATTTTCATCCAGAAATACCTTCTTGTACTCCGTGATCGCCTTCACAATACCTGCTTCGATTGCCTCTGACAAAACCTTTTCCTCACGGATCGCGGTCAGAACATCATCAAACTTGTCATCCATATATTCCAGCAGGCCCTTCTCAAAATCAAGTACCTGGTCAACCGGAATATCTGTCAGATGTTTACGTGTTACGGCATAAATCATGACTACCTGCTTCTCAACCGGCATCGGCTGATACTGGGTCTGTTTCAGGATCTGCTGGATACGCTCGCCCTGTGCCAGATTCTGCAGCGTATCCTCGTCCAGATCGGAACCGAACTGGGAGAAGGACTGCAGCTCTCTGAACTGAGCCAGCTCTGTACGGATAGGTCCGGCAATCTTCTTCATAGCCTTGATCTGAGCGTCACCGCCGACACGGCTGACAGAAAGACCGGCATTGATAGCAGGTCTGAAACCGG